>NZ_CALMQR010000079.1:0-35841 GCF_937871995.1 uncultured Citricoccus sp.
CGCCACTGGTCCGCGGCGTAGAGCATCTCGTTGACGTAGTTGTAGCGCGAGTACTCCAGGGCCACGGACTCGTCGGCGTTGATGTCCCAGACATCGGCACCGGTCACCGTGGCCTCGGCGGCGGCGTTGGCGAGGATGCCGTCCAGGGAGCCGACCGAGCCGTCGAAGGCGTAGGTGTGCTCACCGGTCCTCGGGGCCTGCGAGACGTACCCGGCGTCCTCCATGACCCGGATGGGGTCCTCCTTCTCATAGGAGTTGAAGTCGCCGATGAGCAGGACCTTCTCCACACCGGTCTCGTCCTGCAGCTGCGCCGCGAAGGCGACCAGGGCCTCGGCCTGGGCCACACGGTCCGCGTTGGAGGCGCCTTGGCCGTCGCCGATGTCCGTGTTGCCCGCGCCGGAGCCCGAGCCCTTGGACTTGAAGTGGTTGGTGATGGCGATGAACCGGGTGGACTCATCCCCGTCCACGACCTGGAACACCTGCGCCAGCGGCTCGCGGGCGTTGTCGAAGGCGACCTGGTCGTCGAGGATCACCGACTCCCCGACCGTCTCCACGACCTCGGGCTGGTATATGAAGGCGTTGCGGATGACGTCCTGCGAGGCCAGGTCCGGGGTCACCGAGGGAGTCTCGGCATACGCCCACTTCTCGGCACCGGCGTCGGCGTTCAGCGCCTCGACCAGGGTGGCCAGCGAGTGGTCCCGGTCCTGTCCGAACACCGCGGAGTTCTCGATCTCCTCGAGGCCGATGACCGAGGCGTCCAGCCCGTTGACGGCCTCGACGATCTTGGCCTGCTGGCGTTCGAGGTTGACCTCGTCGTAGGCGCCGCGGGGATCACACCGGTTGGTCGTGATGGGGTTGCCCTCGCGGTCCTCGTAGGCCTCGCAGGACTCGAACCGGTTCCCCAGGGTGGTGAAGTAGTTCAGCACGTTGAACGTGGCCACGGAGACGGTGCCGCCGACCTCGGCGGGCGCCTCCTCCCCGGTCCGGGTGTCCTCGAACCGGGCGGGCTGGACCTGGTCGGCGTTCTCGTCCGTCAGGTGCGCCAGCGGCTGGAAGCTCCAGGCGCCGTAGCGGAAGTCCAGGATCACCGGGGTGGTGAAGTCCACCCCGGAGCCCACGCGCACCGGGTCGTCCAGGTCCAGGTACGGCAGGGCGTTCTGGTTCCCGGGGGAGCGCATGAAGTTCGTGCCGGCGCCGTCGTCGAGGACGATGAGCTTCTCGTCGTTCTCGGCCCTCACGGCCTGGGCCGCGGCACCCGGCTCGGCGACCGTCGTCGGGTTCAGCAGCGGGCTGTCCCCGGGCACGATGCCCAGCGAGCCGTAGGTGTTGACGTCGTAGTTGTCCGTGATCGTCCAGTCACCCACGGGAGCGAGGAGCATGCCCTCGTGGGCCTCCTTCTCGGCCTCGGTGAGCGGGAACTCCAGTTCCGTGGGTTCCACGGCGGCGTCCTCGTCGAGGACCTCCACGCCGCCGTCGGCCACGGTCAACTGGGTCAGGGCGTAGTACTCGCCGGCCGTGCCCGTGACCTGGACGTGGTCGCCGAGGGCGACGTCGTCCACGGTGTCCCGCGAGTAGACGAAGATGCCGTCCGAGGCTTCTCCACCGCCTCCGCCTCCGCCTCCGTCACCGTCGCCGGCGTCACCGCCGGTGCCGGCGGTCTGCAGGTAGTAGCTGTCGTAGCCGCCGGTGGAGTACACCGCGGTGACCACGCCGCGCGTCGTCACGACCTGCCCGGCCAGCGGGGTGGCCTCCCCGGTGCCCTGGATCCGGGCGATGGGGGTGACCTCGGTGGGGGTGACGGGATCCCCGGGTGCCGGGTCGACCGGGTCGGCCGGGTCACCGGGGTCGCCCGGTTCCGAGGTGGAGTTCGTCGGCGTCACGGTCCCGTAGAGGCTGAAGTCGGCTGCGTTGTCGTCCGTGTCCACACCGCCGGCGGCACGGTTCATCGACCTCGGGTCCGAGTTCGCGGACGGGGACTGCGCCGCGGCGGTCTCGAAGGTGTTCGAGGAACCGTAACCCAGCAGGTCGACCACGCGCTCGTCCTGGCCGGAGAGGACCGAACCGGTCGACAGTCCCGTCAGGGCCGCGGACTGGTCGGAGAGCACCAGGGTCCCGCTGGTGCCGGAGAAGGACACGCCCGTGGTGGCATCCGGGGCGGGCAGGGCCTGGCCGGCGGAGCCGTTCGAGCTGCCCTGGACCAGGTAGTACCCCTGGGCGGGGATCGTGCCGGAGAGCCGCACGACGCCGGTCGGGGCCGAGCTGCCGCCGGAGGAGCGGTACTGCAGGGACCAGCCCTCCAGGGAGACCGGGGAGTCCGTGGGGTTGTAGAGCTCGACGAACTTGTGCGTGTAGACGGCGTTGGCCGACCCGCCGTTCGTGTAGGCCTCGCTGATGACGACGTCGTCACCCGCCGGTGAGGCCTGGGCGGGGACGACGACGGCCGCGGCGAGCAGGGCCAGCGAGGCCCCGACGGCGGTCAGTCGGTGGGTGGTCTTCATGGAGTCACTTTCGGTGGGGTGCGAGCGGTGAAGGACGGTTGACATGGTCACATGTGACGCTGAACGGCCGGTGTCCAGCGGTTGGCCGCGGGTGGACGGCGGCGCGGTACCCTCCGGCCGGGCCCGGGGACGGCAATGCCCCCGGGGACGGATCCCGGGGGCATCACCGTCACGGCCGGTGTTCCGTCCATGTCAGTGCGTCGGATCAGGACGAGCGCGGGCCCGTGCCGTTGCCCTGGTTCTCACCGGGGGCGCGGCCGCCGTCATGGTTGCCGCTGTTGTTGCCGGGGCCCCTGTTCGGGTTGTCCCGGCCGCTGTTGTTGCCGGGCCCCTTGTTCGGGTTGTCCGTGCCGGCATCCGGCTGACCGGTGCCGGTGACGCTGAGCGGGAGGCGCACCTCGGAGGTGGAGGCGTACCGGTCGTCGTAGGTCACGGTCATGACCAGGGTGCCCTCGGCCGCGGTCCCGGGAGCGGAGATCCCGGCGAGGGTGACGGTCTCGCCCTCGGCGGCGATGTCCTGGGAGCCGAGCTCGGTCACCGTGCCGTCGGCGGCCTCGAAGGCCACGGCGACGCCGGTGGCGTCCCCGGCGCCGTCGGAGTCCAACTCGAGATCGTCCAGGGTCAGGACGATCTCCTCACCGGGGGCCACCGTCTCGGGGGCGCCGGTCACTTGCACGGAGTTCTTGGAGAAGTCCGGGCGGATGTCACCGGTGGCGGCGGTCTGCGCCTGGATGTACTCCTGGTACGCCTGGTTGTCCATGATGCCCAGGTCGACGTAGCCCTGCTGGCCGGTGGCGAAGCCCTCGTAGCCGTCGGGGGCGGGGTTGCCTGTGCCGACCCAGGAGGTGTCACCCAGGAAGGACAGGGTGGCGATGGTGTACATCTGGTCCATCTCCACCGGCTCGCCGCCGATCCAGATCCCGGTGACCTTGTCGTCCTGGGCACGGGACTCGTCGAAGGTGTAGGTCAGCTCCTCGGACCAGCCCAGGTGGTTGGTCTTCTGGCCGTTCTGCCAGTTCTCCTCGAGGACCTGCTTGATCGAGGAGCCCGGGAGGTCGAAGTAGACCAGGGTGTTGCCGAACGGTGCGAAGTCGAGGACCTCGCCGAGGGTCACCTTGCCGTGCGCGGCGGTCGGCTTGGCGGTGAACTCACCGCCGGCGGTGAACCGGTCGTACAGCAGTTCGGCGCGCAGGCCGCCGGAGTTGGTCACGCCCAGGTCGACGGCGGGGTTGGACAGGGCGACCCTGTCCTTGAGGGCGTTGGCGGCCCAGTTGCCCAGGGTGGTCTCCTGGCGCCGGGTGCCGCCGGCGCGCCAGGAGCCCGATTCCGCGATGCGCACCGGGTAGTCGGTGGTGATCGACGCGTCGATCTCACCGATCTCGGTCTTCTGCAGCTCCTCGAACTCCGCGACGGCCGCCTGCTCTAGGGCGTAGACGGCGGCGGTGGCCTCGGACTCCGCGGCTGCGGCTGCGGCGTCCTGTTCCGACTGCTCGATCAGCGAGGACTCGTATCCGAGGACCTCGGAGGTCTCGGCGTCGATCTCGAGCTCGACGGCGGCGAGCAGGTTGCCGGACTGGCCGGCCTGCACCACCGGGCGGTTCTTGGGTCCGTCCTCGGTGGGGACGGTGGTGGCGTAGTTGTAGGCCTGGTGGGAGTGGCCGTTGAAGATCACGTCCACCGCCGGGTCGGTGTCGTTGACGATGCGCTCGAAGACCTCGGAGCGGGCGGTCTCCTCCTCGAGCGAGCCGTTGCCGTCGGCACCGTCGTGGTAGGAGGCCACGATGATGTCGGCCTCCTCGTTGTCTTCCTCATCGACGCCGTCCGAGAGCATCCGGGCAACCTGGTTGACGGCATCCACGTGGTACGGGACCTCGTTGCCCTCGAGGCCGGCGCCGGTGGTGGTGGCGTAGAGGTTGTTCGGCACGGCACCGATCACGGCGACCGTCACGCCGCCCACCTCGAACACCTCGTGGGAGGACAGGACCGGGTCCTTGGTCCCCGGGTCCACGAAGTTCGCGGCCAGGATGTCGAAGTCCGCGATCTCCAGCACGCGGTCCTGCAGGTCGTCCAGGCCCTTGTCGAACTCGTGGTTGCCGGCGGCCGAGACGTCCAGGCCGAGGGCGTTCATGACCTCCAGCGTCGGTTCGTCCTGCTGGACGTTGGACACCGAGGCCGAGGCGCCGATCAGGTCCCCGGCGCTGGTGAACAGGGTGGATCCCTCACCCTGGGCGGCCTCGAACGCGGCGCGATAGTCCTCCACGGTGTCGGCGAACTGCGTGCCGGAGAAGTCGGGGGACAGGGCGCCGTGGAAGTCGTTGAAGCTCAGGAGCGAGATCTTCTCCGTGCCCTCGGCGGCCGGGACGGCGGCGGCCTCGATGGCCTCCTCGGCGGTCACGGTGGGGACGGTGGTGTCGGCGGAGGCCGGGAGCGCTGCCGCAGGGGCGATGACGAGCCCCGCGGTGAGCACACCGGCCAGCAAGGATTTCCTTGGCTGCATCAGTCTGTGGTTCCTCTGGTGCCCCAGAAACGGTGCGTTCCAGCCGGCGACGGGGCTGATTCCGGCGTGGACGACCGCCGTCCGAGAAAGACGACGGTCCCATCATCGCACCACCCCCGCATGAAGTCTCGGTGACGCCGAAAATAACGGGAGGGCATACGCCAGGTGCCGTGGACCGGCGGACCAGTTCCAGGCCTGACAGGGGAGCATGCGGCGCGTGATGCCACGGAGAGCGGATGGTAAGGGATTCGAACCCTTGGCACGGGGTTACCGCACACTGGTTTTCAAGACCAGCTCCTTCGGCCGCTCGGACAACCATCCAGAAGGTCCAGTCTAGACGGCCGGCGCCCGGTTGCCGCGCGGGTGGCAGGGAACCCGCCTGACGGTAGATCATGGACGGAGCCCTGCCCGCGCGCGTCCGGCGCGCACCGACTGCCCACAGCCACGGAGGAACCATGACCACGCAGCCCCGGGACGCGTCCCACCCGACCATGCAGGCCATCTCCTACACCGGCGCCGGTGGTCGTGAGGTCGTGGCCGTCGTCGACTCCCAGATCCCCGTCGCGGGACCGGGGGAGGTGCTCATCCGGGTGCACGCCGCCGGCATCAACCGGGCGGACCTGCTGCAGAGGGCGGGGAACTACCCGGTGCCTCCCGGTGCCCCGGACGGGCCGGGGCTGGAGGTCTCCGGGACGATCGAGGAGACCGGGGCCGGCGTCGGGCCCTGGGAGTTCGGCACGCCCGTCTGCGCCCTGCTCACCGGCGGGGGGTACGCCGAGTACGTCGCGGTCCCCGAGGGACAGGTGGTCCCGGTGCCCGACGGCGTCTCCCTCATCGATGCGGCCGGCCTGCCCGAGGTGGCCGCCACGTGCTGGTCCAACCTCGTGATGGAGGCGGGCGTCCAGGCCGGGGACTGGGTCCTCGTCCACGGCGGCACCGGGGGCATCGGCTCCTTCGCCCTGCAGCTGCTGGCCGCGCTGGGGGCGCGTCCGCTGGCCACCGCCGGCAGCCCGGAGAAGGTCGAGCGCTGCCTCGAGCTGGGGGCTGAGGCCGCCATCAATCATCGCGAGGAGGACTTCGTGGAGCGCGTGCGCGAGATCACCGGTGGGCACGGCGCGGACGTCATCCTGGACGTCATCGGGGCGAAGTACCTGGAGCGCAACGTCGACGCCCTGGCCCGGGGCGGCCGCCTGGTGGTCATCGGCCTGCAGGGCGGGGGCTCGGGGACCCTGCCGCTCGGGAGGCTGATGGGCGTCAACGGCTCGGTGACCGGGACCCTGCTGCGGCCGCGTCCGGTGCAGGAGAAGGCGGAGATCATGCGTCAGGTCCGCGACCAGTGCTGGCCGCTGGTCAGCGCCGGGAAGATCCGCACGACGACGGACACCGCCTTCCCCCTGGACCGTGCGGCACAGGCCCAGGACCGTTTCGAGGAGGCGGACCGCACCGGCAAGGTGCTGCTCGTCACCGAGGCCGCCGCCGCGGACGCCGTGCACTCCGGCGCGCAGCGGCACCGCCCGTGATGGCCGGGCCGTTCGCACGCGGGCGCCAGCGGCGGAAGGACGATCGTGAGCTCGGCACCGACCTGTGGCGCCGCTGTTACGACTGGTTCGCCCGGTCCCTGGACCGGTATTGGCAGGTCGTGGACGAGGCGCAGCGCAGCGGGAGCATCCCGCAGGACGAGATGAACGGGCTGGTGAACGCCGGGAACGTGCTGGCCGAGCTGCTGCCGCGGGTCCGGCGGCTGTGCGTCGAGGCCCGGCGGGAGCACCCCGAGCACGGGATGGAGGTCCCGGCGCCCGTCTCTGACCTGCACCGGGTGCTGTCCCGGGCCGCCAACGACCTGGCCACCACGGCGCAGGCGGCCGCCATGTTCCGGCTCGGCCAGTCCTCCCTGCAGTCCGTGGGACGCCGGGCCGAGAAGGTCATCGCGGCGGTCGAGGAAGCAGAGACGCTCCGCCCTGGGCGTTGACCACGCACTCCGGGTGCCGAGGGGCAGGCCCCGGGGCCGTGGGTCAACCCGCCGGCAGGCCGGCGCCCTGCCAGGCGACCATCCCGCCGCCCATGGTGTCCGCGGCGTAACCGGCCGCCTCGAGGGCCTCGGCCACCCGGGCGCTGCGACTGCCGCTGCGGCACACCACGATCACCGGCCGTGTCCGGTCCAGCTCGTCCAGGCGCGTGCCCAACTGGCCCATGGGGATGTGGATGGCGCCGGGGATCATTCCCTCGGCAACCTCGAAGTCCTCCCGGACGTCCAGGACCTGGTCCTGGGCTCGGCGCTGGTCGGCCTCGGTGATGGTGATCTCGGACAAGGCTGCTCCTCAAGGGTCTATGGATTCGCGGGCGTGACCCGTGCACCCAGTATGCTGCATACCCCCCGGGGTATGCAAGGATCGCTGGAGGATCAGGCGCACGATCACGCCGTGGAACGCACCTCACGGCATGAAAAAACCTCCCCGAGCGGCGTGAGCCGTCTCGGGGAGGTTTCCTGGAGCCCCCTGCCGGATTCGAACCGGCGACCTGCTCTTTACGAGGGAGCTGCTCTGGCCAGCTGAGCTAAGGAGGCGTTACCGTGGCGCCCGACGTGCGAGTGCCACGGCTGTCCATGGTAGCGGCAGGGTGGCCTGCCGGGCAAAGCGTGTCATGGCGCGCTTGTTGGATGGGGAGGATCCGGGTGCCCGGTGCGGTCCACAACCCACAGATGACGTTCACTTCACGGCCAACCCCCGGACAGCTAGGTGCGGTGGAGTGGGACGACCATGAACGAGACCCCGGCACCTGCCCGGGCCGTCCTCGAGGGGAGAACGGACGTGACGATGCCCTCCACCACCCGTCCGGGGCCGGGCCTGGAACCGGCGCGCCCCCTGAGGCTGGCCGTGCTCGACATGTCCGGCACCACGGTCGAGGAGGGCGGCCTGCAGGACGACGCGTTCAGCACGGCCCTCCGCGAGGAGGGGATCGAACCGGGCGGCCCCCGGCATGACGCGATGGTGGGTTACTTCCGGCGGTCCCGCGGCACCCCCCGCCACGAGGTCTTCCGCTCGATCTTCAGTGAGGACGCGGTCGTCGCCCGGCGGGCCAACCGGCGCTTCGAGACCGCCTACGACGAGTTGCTCGCCGAGCGCGGGGTGCGGCCGGTGCAGGGGGCCGCCGAGGCCATGGCCGAACTGCGCGAGGCGGGGATGAAGATCGTGCTGACCACCGGCTTCGCCCGGCACACGCAGAACATGATCCTGGAGTCCCTGGGGTGGATGGGCGTCTCGGACCTGAGCCTGTGCCCCTCAGACGCGGGCCGGGGCGTGCCCTACCCGGACATGATCCTCACCGCCTTGCTGGCCCTGGACCTGGACGACGTCCGCTCCGTGCTCGTCGCGGGCGACACGGTCGGGGACATCCGCGCCGGTCAGCGCGCGGGGGCCGGGCTCACGGTCGGCGTGCTCTCCGGCTACCACGACGGGCCGGCGCTGACGGCGGCCGGTGCCACCGCCGTCGTGCCCTCCGTCCGGGACATCCCGGCGCTGGTCCAGGGCCGCTGACGGGGCTCGTCCCCGGCCGGCCACCTGCACCGGCCACCTGCACCGGCCACCTGAACCGGTCACCGCCACCCGCGGCCGGCCGGTCACGGACCCGCGGGCGTCAGGGGCAGGTCAGCCCGTCCTCGGGCACGGTCCCCTCCACCAGGTAGGCGTCCACGGCGTCCTCGATGCAGTCCCCGGCCCGCCCGTAGGCCGTGTGGCCCTGGCCCTCCCAGGTCACCAGGACGGCCGACTCCAGCTGCTCGGCCAGGACCGAGGCCCACTCATAGGGGGTCGCGGTGTCCCCGGTGGTGCCGACGACCACGATGGGCGCCGCGCCCGGAGCGCTGGCCGGGGCCGGTTCACTCACCGGGGCCTCGGGCCACACCGCGCAGTACAGCCCGGAGTAGGCCAGGAACCGGCCGAGGGTCGGGGAGGCCTCGTCCAGCTCCGCGGCCTGCTCGCGCAGGACCTGCGTGTCCGCCGGCGCCGGCCCGTCGAGGCACTTCACGGCGGTGATCGCCGCGGTGACGTTCGAGTCGTACGTGCCGTCCTCGTCCCGTCCGGCACCCAGGTCCGCCAGGTGCAGCATCAGGTCGGGGTTGCCGTCCAGGGCGTCCTGGACGGCCGTGGTCAGCACGGGCCAGCTCTCGTCGGCGTTGAGCGCGAGGATCATCCCGGACACGAACGTGCTGGCCGGCACCTGGCGTCCGTCCGAGGCGGTCATCGGGGACTGCTCTACCTGCTCGAGGAGGCGCCGGACCTGGGCCACCGCGTCCTCCGGGGTCCCGGAGAGGGGGCAGTCGCTGCCGGCCAGACAGTACTCCGCCCAGGACGCCAGGGCCTCCTCGTAGGAGGCGGCCTGGGCCAGCGTCACCTCGGACTCGGACAGGGACGGGTCCATGGCACCGTCCAGCACCATGCGTCCCACGTTCTGCGGGAACAGCCCGGCGTAGGTGGCCCCCAGGTCGGTGCCGTAGGAGAAACCCAGGAAGTTCAGCCGGTCGTCCCCGAGCACCGCGCGCAACAGGTCCATGTCCCGGGCCGAGCTCTCGGTGTCCACGTGGCCCAGGACCTCCCCGGTGTGCTCCTCACAGGCCTCGGCGAACTCGCGGGCGGACTCGCGCAGCTGGTCGAGTCCCTCGTCCGTGGAGGGGTCGATGTGGCCCTCCCGGGCCTCGTCCATCTCCTCGTCCGTCAGGCAGGTGACGGGGGCGGAACGGGACACGCCGCGGGGGTCGAAGCCGACCACCGTGTAGTGCTCCCGGACGTCCGCCGAGACGGCGTAGTCCAGCCCCTCGACCACCATGTCCACGCCGGAGACGCCCGGCCCGCCGGGATTGACCAGCAGGTGCGGGGCGTCCTCCCCGGCCCCGGCCGAGCGGACCAGGGCCAGGTCGATGCTGTCCCCGCCCGGGTCGGCGTAGTCCAGCGGGGCGCGGGCGGTCGCGCACTCGAAGCCGCCCTGGTCCTGCTCACAGTCCTGCCACTGCAGGTCCTGGTCGTAGTACTCCCCGAGGCCGTCGGGCACCTCCCCGGGGGCGGCCGTCCCGGGGCCGGTGGTCCCGCCGGTGGCCTCCTGCCCGCCTCCCGGCGTGGTCCCCTCCGTGCCGGTGCCCGTCCCGCCCCCGCCCTCGGGGATGCAACCCGTCAGGAACAGTCCCGCGGCCAACAGGCCGGCGAGCAGGGGCACCCGACGGCCGGGACTGCTGCCGAGGGGGCGGAGGGAAGCACGGGGACTCTGGCGCACGCGGGGCCTCTCAGGGATGGTCGGGCGGTCGTCGGTCGAGGATCCGGTCCGGCAGGAAGCTGGTGGCCATCGCCTCCAGCGCCAGCAGGGGCGGGACGTTGCCGGCCAGCCGGCGCCGGGCCGTGGAGACGGCGTCGATCCGCTCCACGGTGCGTTCCGGGGAGGCGGCCCGGGCGTAGGAGGCCAGCTCGTCGCGCAGGTGCTCGTTGACCAGTTCGGCGTCGGTGCCCAGCTGCAGGGCCAGCACGTCCCGGAACAGTCCCGTCAGGTCGATCATGGCCCGGTCCAGGGTGTCGTGCACGGCCCGCTTGTTCCGCGCCGTCTGGGCGTCCTCGAGTCTCTTGACGTGGTGGCGCAGCTTGGCGGGAACCTTCTCGTCCTCGGCCAGCCCGAGGGACCGCAGCAGGTTGCGCCGCTCCTCGGCGTTGCGGGCCTCGGCGGAGGAGGCGGCCTCCTGCTGGGTGACCTCCACGAGCTCCTTGGCCATCGCCACGGCGTCCGAGGTGGCCTTCACGCGCAGGGGCAGGTGCACCACCGACTCGCGGCGGGATCGGGATCCCTCGTCCCGGGCCAGGCGCCGGGCCATGCCCACGTGGGACTGGGAGGCCCGGGCGGCGAACAGGGCCAGCTCCGGGTCCAGGCCGTCGCGTTCCACCAGCAGGTCCGCCACCGCCCGCACGGCGGGGATCCGCAGGCCCACCTGGCGGCACCGGGACCGGATGGTGACCAGCACGTCGGCGGGGGAGGGGGCGCACAGCATCCAGACGGTCCGCTCGGGCGGTTCCTCGATCGCCTTGAGCAGCACGTTCGTGGCCCGCTCCGTCATCCGGTCCGCGTCCTCCATGATGAAGATGCGCCAGCGGCCGGAGGTGGGACGGTCCTGGGCGAGCGCGATCAGGTCGCGGACCTCGTCGATCTTGTAGGTGACGTTCTCGGTGGCCAGCACCTTCACGTCCGCGTTTGTCCCGGCGGCGACGGTCAGGCAGGCGTGGCAGCTGCCGCAGCCGCGCCGGTCCGGGTCCTCGACCTCGCACTGCAGCGCCTGGGCGAAGGCCCGGGCCGCGTTGGAACGGCCGGATCCCGGGGGGCCGGTGAACAGCCAGGCGTGCGTGGGCCGGTCCGCCGCGGCGGCCCGGGACAACTGCTCGACGGCGGCCTGCTGGCCGGCGAGGTCGGCCCAGGCCGGGGCCAGTGCGACCGGGGTCGTCTGGTCCGCGGGGACGGGGGAGGGCGCGGTCATGGCCGGCTCCCTTCGGGTTGTGTCCCTTCGGTGGCCATCGCCCCGGAGCGGCCCCGCTGGTCCAGGAGTCCGGTGACCCGCCCCAGCACCTCCTCGGCCAGCTCCGGAACCGGCCGCGCGGCGTCCAGCACCAGGTACCGGCCCGGGTCGGCGTCCGCACGGTCGGTGAAGGCCGCCCGGATGCGCGCGTGGAAGGACTCCGGCTCGGACTCCATCCGGTCCGGACCGGCACCCCCGGCCGACTGCTCGCGCAGGGCCCTCCGGGCGGCAGCCGTGCCGGTGTCCACGTCCAGCAGGACCGTGAGGTCCGGGTGCAGTCCGCCGGTGGCCCACTCGTTCAACTGCGCCACCGTCTCGGGGCCGAGGTCCCGTCCGGCGCCCTGGTAGGCCACGGAGGAGTCCACGTAGCGGTCGGTGACCACGATCCGCCCGTCCGCCAGGGCCGGGGCCACCAGTTGGCGCACGTGCGCAGACCGGGAGGCGGCGAACATCAGGGCCTCGGTGACGGCATCGATGGGGGCGTACCGCGGATCCAGGACGAGCTCGCGGAGCCGCTCACCGATGTCGGTCCCACCCGGTTCGCGGGTCGGCAGCACGTCGTGGCCGGCGGCCCGGAGCCGCTCGACCAGCAACCGGGCCTGGGTGGACTTGCCCGAACCGTCCCCGCCCTCGAAGGCGATGAACACGCCCCGCCCTCGGGCTCCGGGGACGGCGGCAGCAGGCGTCTCAGTCACCGGCCCAGCCTACCGGCGGCGGCGTCACGGTGCCGAACGATCCACACCCCGGGCCCGGCGGCGGACGTACGATGTGGCCCATGCATCCCGAAACCCTCTTGGTCAGTGCCGCCCGTCCCGCGAAGGAGGTCGACGCGCCCGTCAACGAGCCCGTGCACCTCACCTCCACCTTCGTGGGATGGGAGGCCGGGGGCGGTGCCGACCGCCGGGTCTACGGCCGGATGTCCAACCCCTCCTGGGACGGGCCCGAGGAGCTGCTGGCCGCGCTCGAGGGAGTGCCGGACCCCCAGGCCACGCCGGCCCTGCTGTTCTCCTCCGGCATGGCCGCGATCGCCGCGGCACTGCACCTGGTCCCGGTCGGCTCACGAGTCATCGCCCCGCAGCACGCCTACAACGGCCTGACCTCGTTGTTGGAGAGCATGGGCGACTCCGGCCGGCTGAGCGTCGACCAGGTGGACATCACGGACACCGTGGCGGTCGTCGGAGCGCTCGAGGGGGCCTCGATCCTGTGGCTCGAGTCCCCGACCAACCCGATGCTGGAGGTCGCGGACCTGCCCGCGCTCACCGGGGCCGCGCACGCGGCCGGGGCGCTCGTCATCGTGGACAACACCTTCGCCACGCCCCTGGTGCAGCGTCCGCTCGACCTCGGCGCGGACGTCGTGGTGCACTCGGTGACCAAGTACCTGGCCGGGCACTCCGACGTGGTGATGGGCGCGGCCGTCACCGCCGACCCGGAGCTGCAGGCCAGGCTGCACGCCCACCGGACCCTGCACGGGGCCATCGCCGGGCCGATGGAGGCCTTCCTGGCGCTGCGCGGGATGCGGACCCTCGCCCTGCGCCTGGAGCGCTCGCAGGCCAACGCGGCCGAACTGGCCCGCCGGGCGGAGACGGCCCGGCGCGAGGGCACCCTGCCGATCGCCGCCGTGCGCTACCCGGGACTGGCGGGGCACCCGCAGCACGCCCTGGCGGCGCGGCAGATGCACGGCGGCTTCGGCTCCGTGCTGACCGTCGAGGTCGCCGCCGGCAGCGGCGAGGACGGGACCGAGCCGGCCGAGGACGCATCCGCGGCCGCCGCCGACGCCGCGGTGCGGGCCCTGCGGCTGTGGGTGCCGGCCACCTCACTGGGCGGGGTGGAGTCGCTCGTCGAGCGCCGGCGGCGCTTCGCCGCGGAGCCGAGGACCGTGCCCGCCGGGCTGCTGCGGCTCAGTTGCGGCATCGAGCACGTGGACGACCTGTGGGACGACCTCGAGCAGGCACTGCGCGCCGCCGCGGCCGGGAACCGCGCCCACCGCTAGGCTGTCCCCATGAGCGCCTGGATCCTGGTCACCTCCATCGAGAACTGGTTGTACATCGCACTGTCGGTGGTGGCCGTGGTCCTCGAGGTCTGGGCGCTGGGCGACTGCCTGACCCGGCCCGCCCACCAGTTCGAGCGCTCCGGCCAGAAGCAGAAGTCGTTCTGGCTGATCCTCACCGGGGTGGCCGGCGTGGTCGGTGTCCTGACCTTCCTGGGCTCCATCAGCAGCCTCGGCGCCGGCTTCGGCCTGTTCCAGATCGCGGCCCTGTGCGTGGCCGCCGTGTACCTGGCCGGCCCGCGGACCGAGCTGAGGATGTTCGGCCGGGGAGGCCCGTCGCACTACGGCTACTGACCGTTCCGGGCCCCGGGCCGCCTATAGGATGTGCCCATGGCTGAGACCCCGTACAAGCTCGTCCTGCTGCGGCATGGCCAGAGCGACTGGAATGAGAAGAACCTGTTCACCGGCTGGGTGGACGTCCCCCTGACCGAGAAGGGCCGCCGGGAGGCGGTCCGCGGCGGTGAGCTGCTCTCCGAGGAGGGGCTGCTGCCGGACGTGCTGTACACCTCGCTGCTCAAGCGCGCCATCACCACCGCCAACCTGGCCCTCGAGGCCGCCGACCGGCAGTGGATCCCGGTCAAGCGCGACTGGCGGCTGAACGAGCGCCACTACGGCGCCCTGCAGGGCAAGGACAAGGCCGAGATCCGCGAGGAGTTCGGCGAGGAGCAGTTCATGGTCTGGCGCCGGTCCTATGACACCCCGCCGCCGGTGCTCGACGACTCCTCCGAGTGGTCCCAGTCCGGGGACCCGCGCTACGCCGACCTGGGCGAGGACGCCCCGCGCACCGAGTGCCTCAAGGACGTGGTGACCCGCCTGCTGCCCTACTGGGAGTCCGAGATCGTGCCGGACCTCAAGGCCGGCAAGACCGTGCTCATCGCCGCCCACGGCAACTCGCTGCGGGCCCTGGTCAAGCACCTGGACGGCATCTCCGACGAGGACATCGCCGGGCTGAACATCCCCACCGGCATCCCGCTGTACTACGAGCTGGACGAGGACCTCACGCCGATCACGGCGCACGGGCGCTACCTGGACCCGGAGGCCGCCGCCGCCGGCGCTGCCGCCGTGGCCGCCCAGGGGGCCCAGAAGTAGACCGGATCCCGCACCGACGACGACGGCCGTCACCTTCCGCGGAGGGTGACGGCCGTCGTCGTCGGTGGGGCCGGGCGCGGCCCGGGCCGCGACGGGTCAGTCGATCTCGATGACGGGCTCCCACTCGCCGGTGGCGAGGTAGGTGACCTTGCGGGCCACCGAGACACCGTGGTCGGCGAAGCGCTCGAAGAACCGCGAGGCCAGCGTGACGTCCGCGGTGGTGGCACCGCTGGCGTTCCAGCCGGCCGAGTTCACGGTCTTGAAGTTCTTCGCGTGCAGCTCGTTGATGGCCACGTTGTGCTTGACGATCTCCTGGGCGTGGACCGTGTCGTGGGTGGCCAGCAGCCTCTCGACCTCGGTGGCCACGGCCACGCAGTGGTCGGCCATCTGCCGGAAGTCCTCGCGGACCGGCTCCGGGGCGGCCAGGTCCGGGTAGCGGCGGCGGGCCTGCTGGGCGATGTGCCGGGCCAGGTCGCCCATCCGCTCCAGCGAGGAGCTCATCCGCAGGGCCCCCACCACGGAGCGCAGGTCGGTGGCCACCGGGCCCTGCAGGGCCAGCAGCTCGATGGCCTTCTCGTCCACGGAGGTCTGCAGGTAGTCGATCCTGGCGTCCTCGGAGATGACGGCCTCGGCCAGCTCCACGTCCGCGGTCTCGAAGGCGGTCCGCGCCTTCTCCATGGCCTCGCGGACCAGGCCGGCGATCTCCACCAGCTGGTCGCCCAGGGCCTTCAGGTCGGCTTGGAACAGTTCACGCATGGATGGTCCCTCTTTCCGGTCAATGGGCTCGGGAATGTCCCGGCGGCGCAGGGCACCGGCACCCCGGACGGGGCACGGGGCCTCGGTCATCCTTCCCGGGGAAGATGAACAGTCGCTGAACCGCGGGAACGTTCCGGTGCCAGTATGCCCTGCGCCGGGCGCAGGGTGCGCGGTGGGTAGTCTGGACCGCGTGACGGATCCCGTGGTGGTTGGAGTGGTGTGCGGCCTCATCGGCCTCGTGCTGGGCGTGCTGTCCATGGTCGCCTTCCGCATCTCCGAGCGCAGCCGCGCCGTGCACCTGACCGTGGGCGAGCCCAGCATCCCGGACGGTGCCGCCGAGGTCCTGTCCGTGATCGGCCGGGCCTACGTGGTGGTCGACGCCGTCAACGGGGTGGTCCGGGCCAACCCCTCCGCCTACGCCTTCGGCCTGGTGCGGGGCCACAGCCTGGCGCATGACGAACTGCTCGAGCTCACCGACCGCGTCCGTGCCGACGGGATCATCGTGGACCGCCGCTACGAGCTGCCCCGTGGCCCGGTCGGCCAGGGCATCCTCGTCGTGCAGCTGCGCGTGGCGCCCCTGGCGGACGAGTACATCCTGATCCTCGCCGACGACCGCTCGGAGATCTCCCGGACCGAGGCCATGCGCCACGACTTCGTGGTCAACGTCTCCCACGAGCTGAAGACCCCGGTCGGCGCCATCTCGTTGCTGGCCGAGGCGATCGACGGCGCCGCCGACGACGAGGAGGCCGTGCGCCGCTTCGCGGGCCGGCTCAGCGTGGAGTCCACCCGTCTGGCCGCCCTGGTGCAGGACATCATCGAACTGTCCCGGCTCCAGGCCAAGGACACCGTGCGGGCGGGGCAGCCGGTCGACCTCAACCGGGTGGTCGGCGAGGCCGTGGACCGTTCCCGGCTGCCGGCGGAGGCCCGCAACATCGACATCAAGGTGGCCGGCCGGATCGAGTCCACGGTGCACGGGGACCCGGACCAGCTGATGACCGCCCTGCGCAACCTGATCGACAACGCCGTGCGCTACTCCCCGGAGGGCACCACGGTGGGTGTCGGACTGAAGTCGGTCCGCGGCCTGGCCCAGATCTCGGTGACCGACCAGGGGGTCGGGATCCCGGAGGACGAACAGGACCGGATCTTCGAGCGGTTCTACCGGATCGACGCCGCCAGGTCGCGCCAGACGGGCGGTACCGGTCTCGGGCTGAGCATCGTCAAACATGTAATCTCGAATCATGGGGGGGAAGTGACCGTCTGGTCACAGCCGGGCCGGGGCTCGACGTTCACGGTCCGCCTCCCGGAGATGGAACCCGACGCTGGTGTGCAGCTCGGCAGGTCAGTGGAAGCACGGGGTGGCAACGCGCCTGCCGCCGGGGAAGGAGCCCAGTCGTGAGCCGGATTCTGATCGTGGAGGACGAGGAGTCGTTCAGCGACCCGCTGTCCTACCTGCTCGGCAAGGAGGGCTTCGAGGTGGAGGTCGTGGCCGACGGCCACGAGGCGATCGTGGAATTCGACCGGGCCGGGGCCGACCTGGTGCTCCTGGACCTGATGCTGCCCGGCCAGTCCGGCACGGAGGTCTGCCGCCAGCTGCGCCAACGCTCCAACGTCCCCGTCATCATGCTCACCGCGAAGGACTCCGAGATCGACAAGGTGGTCGGACTGGAGCTCGGTGCGGACGACTACGTCACCAAGCCCTACTCCTCCCGTGAGCTGGTCGCCCGCATCCGCGCGGTGCTGCGCCGCCAGGGGGAGCCGGAGGAGCTCATCAGCTCGACCGTCCAGGCCGGGCCCGTCCGGATGGACATCGAGCGCCACGTCGTCTCCGTGAACGGGGAGCAGGTGTCCCTGCCGCTGAAGGAGTTCGAGCTGCTGGAGATGCTCCTGCGCAACTCCGGCCGCGTGCTGACCCGGGGCCAGCTGATCGACCGTGTCTGGGGGTCGGACTACGTGGGGGACACCAAGACCCTGGACGTCCACGTCAAGCGACTGCGCGGCAAGATCGAGCCCGACCCCTCCCATCCGCAGTACCTCGTGACCGTGCGCGGGCTCGGCTACAAGTTCGAGCCCTGAGGGGCGCCCGGCGCCGGGGACGCGACGGCCTGTCCGTCGGCCACCGGTGCCGCGGACCGGAGCCCGGCGGCAGGACGCCGCGGGCACCGGTCACCGACGGCGAAGGGCCGGCACCGTGCGGTGCCGGCCCTTCGCCGTCGTGCTGGTTGACCGGCGCCCTGTGGGGCGGTGGTCAGTGGCCGCCTTCCTCGGCGGCCGGGGTCTCGTAGAGGTGGGCGCCGGGGCTCGCGTCCGCACCGCCGGGCACGAACGGGCGGTACTCCGGCAGGGTGCCGTCCAGGACGGTGACGTCGACCTGCTCGGTGGCGGTCTCGGCCCCGCCGGTGACCTCGACGGTCGCCTCGACCATGCCACCGGGGAAGCCGCCCGAGCTCGGGATGACCTGCTCGTTGGCGGGATCCTCGAGCTTGAGGGACTCGCCGGCCGGGACGGAGAACCGGGTCTCGGTGCCGGCCACCGTGATGCTCACCTCGAGGTTCTCCTCGGAGGTGTCCGCGGCGATGGTGCCGATGTAGCGGGCCTCCGTGTCCGGACCGCTGGTGATCAGGGCGATGTTGCGCAGCTCGGCCTCACCGACGTTGGCCACGATGCCGTCCGACGGGGCGTACTGCAGGGTGGTGGCCTGCTGGTTGATGGCGCTGCAGCCGGTGGCGCCCAGCAGGGCGACGGCAGCCAGTCCGGCCACGGCGGCATTGCGGGCAGTGGCCTTGCGGGCGGCGAGCTTCACGGTGGGATCTCCTCGGGTGCGGACAAAGTGCGCGGGGGTCATCCGCCGGTGCCGACGGGCACGGCAGATGACAGGGCGCGGTGCTGACACGAGACTACCGTACCGGCCCCCTCCCCTCCCGCTGCGCGACGGGGGCGTGACGCGGTGGGGGACGGTCCGGCGAGGGCGAATTGTGTCCGTTTCCGCCGCGGGCGCAAGCATCGACACGCGCTCCGAAAATGTGACGTGGTAAACTTTGCCGGAGTGAAAGGGGACCACTCACATGGTTTTTGAGGTCGGAGAAACTGTTGTTTACCCCCACCACGGTGCGGCCCGGATCGAAGAGATCAAGATGCGCACCGTCAAGGGTGAAGAGAAGATGTACCTCAAGCTGAAGGTGGCCCAGGGCGACCTGACGATCGAGGTGCCGGCGGAGAACGTGGACCTCGTCGGCGTGCGGGACATCGTGGACGGTGAGGGCCTCGAGGAGGTCTTCCGCGTGCTCCAGGCGGAGTTCACCGAGGAGCCCACCAACTGGTCGCGCCGCTACAAGGCCAACCTCGAGAAGCTGGCCTCCGGGGACGTCATCAAGGTGGCCGAGGTCGTGCGCGACCTGTGGCGCCGGGACCAGGACCGCGGACTGTCCGCCGGGGAGAAGCGCATGCTGGCCAAGGCCCGCCAGGTGCTCGTCTCGGAGCTGGCCCTGGCCAAGAAGACCTCCGAGGACGAGGCCACCGAGCTGCTGGACGAGACCCTCGCCGCCTGAGGCGCGGCGGCCTCGCAGCCTCTCGCGCCGATTGCGTCCCGGCCCCGGTCAGACCCCGATCGCCGAGCCGGCCCGGTCCGGCGAGCGGGCGGACTGAACCTAGACTGACAGCATGCGTTCGACCCTGTTGATCGTGGCCGCCGGAAGCGGCTCCCGCCTGCAGGCCGGCCTGCACAAGGCACTGGTGGACCTCGGCGACGGCCGCAGCCTGCTGCAGCACTGCCTGGACTCGGTGGCGAGCGCCGCTGATGCGGCCGCCCTCGACCTGGCCGGGATCGTGGTGGTCGTGCCCCCCGACGCCCACGCCGCCGAACCGCTGGAACAGGTGTGCCGGGACTTTGCCGCACGGACCGGGCTGACCGTGCAGACCGTGCCGGGCGGAGCCGAGCGCGCCGACTCGGTGCGCGCCGGACTCGCGGCGGTCCGTGCCGGTGCCGTGGCGGAGAGCACGGCCGGCCCGTTCGGCCGCCACGCCGTCCTCGTCCACGACGCCGCCCGCCCGTTCGTCCCCCCGGCGGTGTTCCGCGCGGTGACCGCCGCGCTGGAGGCCGGCGCGGCCGCCGTCGTGCCCGGCCTGCCCGTGGTGGACACCATCAAGACCGTCTCCGTGCCGGGCGCTCCCGGAGAACGGGCCGCACCGGACACCGAGGAGGGGTCCGGCCCGGACCACGAACCGGAATGGGTGACCGGGACCCCGTCGCGGTCGACGCTGCGCGCCGTCCAGACCCCCCAGGGATTCGACCTGACCGCCCTGGAGGCCGCGCACCGTGCGGCCGCCGGTGGTCCCGCGCTGACCGATGACGCGATGGTGATGGAGGCGGCCGGACACCGGGTCGCCGTGGTGCCCGGTGACCCGCTGGGGTTCAAGGTGACCACGCCCCTGGACCTGGTGCTGGCCAGGGCCCTGCTGCAGGAGGACCGATGACCGACCGAGAGCCCCCGATCCTGCCCCGTACCGGGATCGGGACCGACGTCCACGCCTTCGCCCCGGAGGGCGCGGACCGCCCGCTGTGGGTGGCCGGCCTGCACTGGCCCGGCGAGCCCGGCCTCTCCGGGCACTCGGACGGGGACGTGGTCGCCCACGCGCTGTGCGACGCCCTGTTCTCCGCCGCCGGGATCGGTGACCTGGGACAGCACTTCGGGACCTCGCGCCCGGAATGGTCCGGGGCTGCCGGGACCACGCTGCTCGCCGAGGCCTCGCGACTGGTCCGGGAGGCCGGCTTCGGGGTCGGCAACGCGTCCGTCCAGCTGATCGGCAACCGGCCGAAGGTCGGGACGCGCCGCGCCGAGGCCGAACGGGTGCTGTCCGAGGCGGCCGGTGCGCCGGTGGCGGTCTCCGGCACCACCACGGACGCACTCGGGTTCACCGGGCGCGGGGAGGGGCTGGCCGCGGTGGCCACCGCCCTGGTCTACCGGCTGCACTAGAGTCTCACCGTGGCACAACGCTTCTATGACACCAGGACCGCGACGGTACGGGACTTCGTCCCCCTGACCGAGGGCGAGGTCTCCCTCTATTACTGCGGTGCCACCGTGCAGGGCATGCCCCACGTGGGCCACGTGCGCTCGGCGATCGTCTTCGACATCCTGGTCCGCTGGCTCGAGCACACCGGGTTGCGGGTCACGTCCGTCCGCAACGTCACGGACATCGACGACAAGATCCTGGAGAAGTCCGCCGCCTCCTACGCGCCGGACTTCGAGGAGGACGACCTCTACCCCGCCGAGGAGCCGTGGTTCGCCCTCGCCTACCGCTTCGAACAGGAGTTCGCCCGGGCCTACGCCACGCTCGGGGTCCGCCGGCCCACCTACGAGCCGCGGGCCACCGGGCACATCCCCGAGATGTTCGAGCTCATCCAGCGCCTCGTGGACGCCGGCCACGCCTACCCGGCCGCCGACGGCTCGGGGGACGTGTACTTCGACGTGCGCTCCTGGACCGCCTACGGCGAGCTCACCCGCCAGCGGGTGGAGGACATGCAGGACGCGCCCGACGCCGACCCGCGCGGCAAGCGCGATCCCCGCGACTTCGCGCTGTGGAAGGGGGCCAAGGACTCCGACCCCCGGACCGCGACCTGGCAGTCACCGTGGGGTCGCGGCCGGCCGGGCTGGCATCTGGAGTGCTCGGCGATGGCAACCAAGTACCTGGGGTCCCGGTTCGACATCCACGGCGGGGGACTGGACCTGCGCTTCCCGCACCACGAGAACGAGCTGGCCCAGTCGGCCGCCGCCGGGGACGGGTTCGCGAACTTCTGGCTGCACAACGGCATGGTCACCTACGAGGGCGAGAAGATGTCCAAGTCGGTGGGCAACACGATCTCCCCGGAGGAGATGCTCTCCCTGGCCCGGCCCAAGGCGGTCCGGTACTTCCTGGGCCAGGCCCATTACCGCTCCCCGCTGGACTACCGCCCGACGTCCCTGCAGGAGGCGGAGGCCGCCGTGGAGCGGATCGAGGCCTTCCTGGACCGCGGCGCCGACGTGGTGGCCGATGCCCAGCTGCAGCGCGAGGAGGCCGCGGCCGCCCAGGGCGGCCAGGCCGTGGAGGCCGTCTACGTGGCCGCGTTCAGCAGCGTGCCGCCGGCCTTCCGCACCGCCATGGAGGACGACCTCAACGTCCCGCAGGCCCTGGCCGTCCTGCACGACTCCGTCCGGGCCGGCAACACCGCGCTGGCCGCCGGGGACGTGGCGGCGGTCGAGGAGCACTACGCGGACGTCCAGTCCATGGTGGAGGTCCTGGGCCTCGACGACGTCCCCGAGCCCCAGGCCGGGACCGACCCGGCGGCGCAGCACGCCCTCGACACCCTCATCCGCGCCCAGCTCGACGCCCGGGCCGCGGCCCGGGCCGCCAAGGACTGGACCACCGCGGACGCCATCCGGGACACCCTGGCCGCGGCCGGCGTCGTGGTGGAGGACTCCGCCGACGGCGCCCGCTGGTCCCTGCAGTAGGGCCGGTCCCGGTGGTGCGGGGCCGTAGACTGGGGCCGTCCCCTCCCTCGCCAGAAAGGCACCACCGACATGGCCGCAGCACCACGCTCCGGATCCTCCCGCGGCAACAGCGGGAAGAAGGGCCCCCTGAAGGGCACCGGTGGACACGGCCGGAAGGCGCTGGAGGGCAAGGGCCCCACGCCCAAGGCCGAGGACCGCGTCTACCACAAGGCCCACCGGACCAAGCAGCTGGCCGAGCGTTCCTCGGCCAAGCGCGGCGGGACGCGCAACACCCGTTCCCGCCACGGTGACGAGACCGTGGCCGGGCGGAACTCCGTGGTCGAGGCCCTGCGCGCCTCCATCCCGGCCAAGGCGTTGCACGTGGCCACCCGGGTGGAGATGGACGAGCGGGTCCGGGAGGCCCTCAAGCTCGCCGCGGAGCGCGGCGTGCCGGTGCTCGAGAACAGCAAGGCCGAACTGGACCGGATGACGGACGACGCCATCCACCAGGGCCTCGTCCTGCAGGTGCCGCCCTACGAGTACGCCGATGCGCTCAGCCTCGCCCGGCAGGCCGTACAGGAGTGGGAGAAGGGCTACCAGGCGGCCCCGCCGCTGCTCATCGCCCTGGACGGGATCACGGATCCGCGGAACCTGGGCGCCATCATCCGTTCCGCCTCCGCGTTCTCCGCGGACGGCGTCGTGGTGCCCTCCCGCCGGTCGGTGGGCGTGACCGCCACCGCCTGGAAGACCTCGGCCGGTGCCGCGGTGCGCGTCCCCGTGGCGCAGGCCGGCAACCTCAACACCGCCCTGCAGGAGTTCAAGAAGCTGGGCATCTTCGTCCTCGGCCTCGACGGCGGTGGCGACCAGTCCCTGCCCGGGCTGCCGCTGGCCACGGAGCCGGTGTGCCTGGTGGTCGGCTCGGAGGGCAAGGGCCTGTCCCGGCTGGTCCGGGAGAACTGCGACCAGATCGTCTCCATCCCGATCGCCTCGGACATGGAATCCCTGAACGCCTCGATGGCCGTGGGGATCTCGCTGTACGAGATCGCCGTCCAGCGGTCCGGGCACCGGCCGGCTGCCGAGGGGGCGGTCCAGGAGGAAACCTCCTGATGCCCATGACTCCTCGGCCTGGCGGGGGCATACCGGCCGGGCTGCGCGGCGTCAGTGGCCACCGGTCCCGGGCGTTCCCCCTGGGCGTGGCCGACTCCGTACCCGGCGTGGTGGAGGTCCCCGGGGCGGCCAACGTGGCCGTGTACGCGCCCGGCCTGTCCGCGGTGGACGTCGTCTTCACCGATCCGGACTTCCCGCCGGACGCCGTCCCCACCTCGGCCGACGTGCGCCGTGCACCCCTGTACGACGTCACGGACAACGTCCACCACGGGACGATCCCCGGGCTCGGGTATGGAAGCCTCTACGCCTTCGTCGCCCGTGACCGGCGCATTCCCGGGGTCTGGAAGGTGCGCAGGCGGTCCTCGGGCAAGGTGCATGCCCTGCCGCAGTTGCTGATCGATCCGTACGGGGACGCCGTCGTGGAGCGCGAGGGCCGGTACTGGTCGGCGCGGGTTCCCCCGGACTTCGACTGGGGCGGCGTCCAGAAGCCGCACGTTCCGCTGCGGGACACGGTCGTCTACGAGGCCCACGTCATCGGCCAGACCAAGCTGCACCCCGGGATCCCGGAGGAGCTGCGGGGGACCTACGCCGGACTGGCCCACCCCGTCATGGTGGAGTACCTGAGGAACCTGGGGGTCACCGCCGTCGAGCTGCTGCCCATCCACCACCACCGGGACGAGTCCCACCTCGAGCGCCTGGGCCTGGAGAACTACTGGGGTTACAACACCGTCAGCTTCTTCGGGCCGCACCCCGGTTACGCGACCGCCGCCGCGCAGGCGGCCGGACCCCGGGCCGTGCAGGACGAGGTCAAGGGCATGGTCAAGCTGCTGCACGCGGCCGGGATCGAGGTGATCCTGGACGTCGTCTACAACCACACCGCGGAGGAGGGGCCCGGCGGCCCGGTCTTCTGCTGGCGTGGGCTGGGGGAGCGGCACTACTACCGCCATGACGCCATGGGCCGCTACCTGGACACCACCGGCTGCGGGAACTCACTGGACTTCAGCGACCCCCAGGTGGTCCGGATGGCCCTGGACTCCTTGCGGCGCTGGGTGAGCGACTTCCAGGTGGACGGCTTCCGCTTCGACCTCGCCGTGACGATGTGCCGGGACGGCGCCCACCACTTCACCAGCGACCACCCGTTCCTCGTGGCCGCCCAGGCCGACCCCGTGCTGGCGGGGACCAAGCTGATCGCCGAGCCCTGGGACGTGGGCATCGGCGGGTGGCAGACCGGCAACTTCCCCCTCGGCTGGGCGGACTGGAACGACCGCTTCCGCGACGTGGTGCGGGACTTCTGGGTGGCCGACCGCGGCGCCATGGAGCACGGCGGCGCCGGGGGGTCCACCGCCCGGCTGGCCGACTGCCTGGCCGGCTCCGCCGCCCTGTTCGCCGGGTCCGGACGGTCCGCCCTGGCCTCGGTGAACATCGTCACCACGCACGACGGCTTCACCCTGCGGGACCTGGTCTCCTACAACGAGAAGCACAACGAGGCCAACGGGGAGGACAACCGGGACGGCAACTCGCACAACCGGTCCTACAACCACGGGGTGGAGGGGCCGACCGATGACGAGGACATCCGCGACTCCCGGTCCCAGACGGCCCGGAACCTGATGGCCACGCTCATGCTCTCCCTCGGGGTCCCCCTGATCACGGCCGGGGACGAGATCGGCAGGACCCAGCGGGGGAACAACAACGCCTACTGCCAGAACAACGAGATCTCCTGGACCGACTGGGACCTCGGCGAGCGCCAGCAACGCATGCTGTCCACCACGCGCCGGCTGATCGCGATCCGCAAGGAGTTCCTGGCCGGGCAGCCCTACACGTACCCGGCCCGCGATCCCGGGTACCTGATGTGGTTCAACGCCCAGGGCGTGCCGATGGCCCACGACGAGTGGGCGGACCCGTCCCACCGGCTGCTGCAACTGCTCGTCGGGGTCCCCGGCGGGCTGAGCAAGGGGCTGATCGTCTTCAACGGGGGACTGTCCAAGTCCTGGTTCCACCTGCCCACCCCGGACGAGCTCCGCGGCATCACGGACCCGACCGGAGCGGACCTGCGGACGTTCACCCTGCAGCTGTCCACGTCCCACTACGGCGACCTGCGCCGCGGCGCCCTGTTCTCCCCGGGGGAGACGGACATGATCGAGGGCAACTCGATCTCCGTCTACTCCGTCTGACCGGCCTCCGGGGCCAGGCGGGGAGCGCGGGTCAGCCCGCGTTGACCACCAGGGCCATCTCCGCCGGGGACGCCAGCAGCTCGTGCTGCGGGAGCACGCGCACCGAGTAGCCGAAGGCGCCGGAACGGTCGATCACGAGCGAGCCGGTGAACTGCCACCGGCCCCCGCCCAGGTCCTCGGCCGGGTCCAGCTCCAGGGTGGCCGTGTCCAGGAGCCGGTCCTCCTCCAGGCTGCCGGCGGGGGTGGCGGAGACCCGGCCGTACACGGCCTGGACGCAGACGTCGGCCGGCTGCAGGTCACCCAGGCTGACGTACGCGGAGACCTGCAGCTCGTCGCCGATCTGGGGTTCCTCGCGCACGCCGAGGGAGTCCACGTGCTCCACGGTCACCTGGCCGAACGCGGCGCGGACCCGGGTCTTCCAGGCCGCCAGCTCGCGGGCCCTCGCGTAGTCGTCGGTGTCCATGGTCCGGCCGGCGGCGGCGGCGGGGCGGTAGAGCTCGTTGACGTAGTCCTGCACCATCCGGTCGGCGGACATCGCCGGACCCAGGGTGGCCATGGTGTGCTTGACCATCGCCAGCCACTGGTGCGGGATGCCGTCCCGGGAGGCCCGGGACGGCCCGGCCGCACCGGCCTGGTCGGAGTCCTCGGCGGCGTAGAAGCGGGGCACCAGCTGGGTCTCGAGCAGGTCGTAGAGGGCGGCCGCCTCGACGTCGTCCCGTTCCTCGGCACTGGCGGCGGAGGAGGCGGAGGGGATGGCCCAGCCGTTCTCTCCGTCGTACATCTCGTCCCACCAGCCGTCCAGCACGGACAGGTTCAGCCCGCCGTTCATGGCCACCTTCATGCCGGAGGTCCCGCAGGCCTCGAGCGGGCGCAGCGGGTTGTTCAGCCACACGTCGCACCCGGGCATCAGGGTGGAGGCCATCTGGATGTCGTAGTTCGGCAGGAACACGATCCGGTGGCGGACCTCCGGGTCGTCGGCGAACCGTACCATCTCCTGGATCATCAGCTTGCCCTGCTCGTCGGCCGGGTGCGACTTGCCGGCCACCACGACCTGGATCGGGTGCTCGGGGTCCAACAGCAGCCGCTTGAGCCGCTCCGGGTCCCGGAGCATCAGGGTCAGGCGCTTGTACGTGGGGACCCGCCGGGCGAAGCCGATGGTCATGACGTCCTCGTCCAGCACGTTCTCGGTCCAGGCCACCTCGGCCGCCGAGGCACCGCGCTTGAGCCACGAGGACCGCAACCGGGCCCGGACGTCCTGGATCAGGGCCCGGCGCAGCGTCCGGCGCATCTCCCAGAGCTCCTCGTCGGGGACCTCGAAGACCCGGTTCCAGTCGTGGCCGGCCACCGCGGAGGTGCCGAACAGCTCGATGGCCCGGTCCGAGACGGTGCTGGACACCCAGGTGGGGGCGTGGACGCCGTTGGTGATCGAGCTGATCGGCACCTCGTCGGCGTCGAAGCCCGGCCACAGCCCCTTGAACATCTCGCGCGAGACCTCGCCGTGCAGCTTCGCCACGCCGTTGGCCCGCTGGCCCAGCCGCAGCCCCATGACGGCCATGTTGTGCACGTCCGGATTGCCGCCGTCGTAGTCCTCGGCGCCGAGGGCCATGATGCGCTCCACCGGGACGCTGGGGGCCAGCCCGGCGCGGAAGAACTGTTCCACGAGGTGCCGGTCGAAGCGGTCGATGCCGGCGGGCACGGGGGTGTGCGTGGTGAACACGGTGGACGCCCGCACCGAGGACAGCGCGGCCTCCCAGTCCAGCCCGGCGGCCATGAGCTCCTCGATCCGCTCGATGCCCTGGAACCCGGCGTGGCCCTCGTTCGTGTGGTAGACGCTGGGCGCGTCCGTGCCCGTCAGCCGGCAGTACAGCCGCAGCGCCCGCACCCCGCCCATGCCCAGCAGCAGTTCCTGCTGCAGGCGCTGGTCACCGCCGCCGCCGTACAGGCGGTCGGTGATGGAGCGGGCGGTGTCGTCGTTGGCCGGGACGTTGGAGTCCAGCAGCAGCAGCGGGACGCGCCCGACGTCGGCCCGCCACACCTGGGCGTGCAGGGTGCGGTTGCCGGGGATCGGCAGGGACACCAGCGCCGGCGAGCCGTCCTGCTCCTTGAGCAGCGTCAGCGGCAGGTTGTCCGGGTCCAGCACCGGATAGGTCTCCTGCTGCCAGGCATCGCGGGAGAGCGACTGCTTGAAGTACCCGGACTGGTAGAGCAGCCCGACGCCGATGACCGGCACGCCGAGGTCCGAGGCGGACTTGAGGTGGTCGCCGGCCAGGATGCCCAGTCCGCCGGAGTACTGGGGCAGCACGGCCGTGATGCCGAACTCGGGGGAGAAGTACGCGATCGGCCGGGGCGCCGGCTCCACGCCGGCGACCTCGTGCTGGAACCACCGGTCCTCGGACAGGTAGCGGTCGAGGTCCCGGGTGGCCGCGGCCACCCGCTGCACGATCGACTCGTCGGCGGCCAGCTCGGTGAGCCGGGCCCGGTCGAAGGAGCCCAGCAGGGCCACGGGATCCTGGTTCAGCTCGTCCCAGGCCTGCGGGTCGAGGTCCCGGAACAGGGCCTTGGTCTGGGGGTGCCAGGACCACCGCAGGTTGGTGGCCAGGCGGCTCAGCCCCGCGATGGACTCGGGCAGGTGGGTACGAACGGTAAACCGACGGATAGCCTTCACAGGCCCTCATTATCCACGGTCCACCGGCCGGATCCGGGCACCGGGTGAACCCCGGTCGACGCCCGGCCGACGCCGGGTCGACCACCGGTTGAATCCTCTCCCCGCGGGCCCCGCGGGCACGTCATGCGCGGTCGCCGCCGGAAATGCCGTTGGCCAGCCGAGCATCGCACCGGTAACGTCGACCGCGTGGGAGCTTCCAGGAATGCCATCACTGCCCCGATGTTCCGCTCCGAGGTCAGGGTCGGCCGCATCCCCGTCACGGGTGTGCAGCCGGTCATCGACTGCGGCGCCCACCCGGCCAAGGCCGTGGTGGGAGAGGACATCCCCGTGCGCGCCACCGTGTTCCGCGAGGGACACGACCGGCTCGGTGCCACGGCCGTGCTCTACGGACCCTCCGGGTCCGAGGTGCACCGCGTGCGCATGACCGAGGGAGCGCCCGGACTGGACAAGTACCGGGCCGTCCTGCGTCCCGTGGACACCGGTCCGCACACCTTCGTCATCGAGGGCTGGTCCGACCCCGTCGCCACCTGGCAGCACGCGGCGACCGTGAAGATCGCGGCGGGGATCGACGTCGAGCTGATGCTGGCCGAGGGCGGTGCCCTGTTCCGCCGGGCGGCCGAGGACCCGGACCGCTCCGAGACGGACCGCGCCGTCCTGGCCCGCGCCGTGCGCGGCCTCGAGGACACCGCGCGCGACGTGGCCGAACGGCTCGCCGCGGCCGATGACCCGGACCTGGCGGAGGTCCTGGCCGCCCGCCCGATCCGCGAGTTCGTCTCGCCCTCGACCGAGTACCCCCTGGACGTGCAGCGCGCCCTGGCCGGCCGTGGCGCCTGGTACGAGTTCTTCCCCCGCTCCGAGGGCGCGGTCTACCACCCGGAATTGGGGACCTGGACCTCGGGCGATTTCACGACGGCGGCCGAGCGGCTCCCGGCGATCGCCCGGATGGGCTTCGACGTCGTCTACCTGCCCCCGATCCACCCGATCGGCCGCGCCCACCGCAAGGGACCCAACAACACCCTCACCGCCGGGCCGCAGGACCCGGGCTCGCCGTGGGCCATCGGCTCGGAGGACGGTGGCCACGACGCGATCCACCCCGAGCTCGGCACGGTGCAGGACTTCGGCCGCTTCGTCGCCCGCGCGGAGGAGCTGGGCATGGAGGTCGCCCTGGACCTGGCCCTGCAGTGCTCCCCGGACCACCCGTGGGTCACCGAGCACCCCGAATGGTTCACCACCCGGGTGGACGGCTCGATCGCCTACGCGGAGAACCCGCCGAAGAAGTACCAGGACATCTACCCGCTGAACTTCGACAACGACCCGCGCGGACTGCGCCGGGCCGTGCTGCGGGTCGTGGAGCTGTGGGTGGCCCGCGGCGTGAAGATCTTCCGCGTGGACAATCCGCACACCAAGCCCCTGTGGTTCTGGGAGTGGCTGATCGCCAAGGTGCACCGCCGCCACCCCGAGGTGGTCTTCCTCGCCGAGGCCTTCACCCGCCCGGCCATGATGCACGCCCTGGGCCGGGCCGGGTACCAGCAGTCCTACTCCTACTTCACGTGGCGGAACACCCGGGACGAGATCGCCGAGTACCTCCACGAGGTCACCGCCGAGACGGCGGCGTTCTACCGGCCGAACTTCTTCGTCAACACCCCGGACATCCTGACCGAGTACCTGCAGTTCGGCGGGCCCGCGGCCTTCAAGATCCGGGCCGTGCTCGCCGCGCTCTCCAGCCCCCTGTGGGGCATGTACTCCGGCTACGAGCTGTACGAGCACGTGGCCCGTCCGGGCGCGGAGGAGTACATCGACAACGAGAAGTACGAGTTCCGTCCCCGCGACTACGCCGCCGCCGAGGCCGAGGGGCGCTCGCTGGCCCCCTACCTGACCCGGCTGAACCACATCCGCCGGGCCCACCCAGCCCTCCAGGACCTGCAGAACCTGACCCTGCACGAGGCGGACAACGAGGACATCCTCGTCTTCTCCAAGACCCGCCGGCACCGGGCCGCCGGCTGGCACGCCGCGGCCGCGACCGGCACGGAGGACCTGCCCGACATCGGCCCCGTCTTCCCGGGCGTCGAGGATCCCTCGGCGCTGGTGGAGGGGCTGCCCGGTCACGCGGACACCGTCATCGTGGTGGTCAACTGCAACCCGCACGACGTGAAGGAGGCCACCGCCCACCTGGACCTGTCCGCGCTGGACCTGCGTCCGCAGGACCTGGACGCCGAGGGCCGCTTCGAGGTCGAGGACCTGATCACCGGCGCCCGCTGGCAGTGGTCCGCGCACAACTACGTCCGGTTGGACCCGCACGTCGAGCCGGCCCACGTGCTGCGCGTGGTGCGTCGCGACTGAGCGGCCGCCGCGCGCCGAGAGACCACGCCGCGGACCCCCGGGGGGATCCGCCGGACCGACGCACGACCCACGACGGAAGACACTGCACCCGATGGCCAATTCGTTCCAGCTCCACACCCACGGGATCTCCCACGACCCGAACTGGTTCCGCACCGCCGTGTTCTACGAGGTCCTGGTCCGGGCCTTCCACGACGGCAACGGTGACGGTTCCGGGGACTTCGACGGGCTGATCAACAAGCTGGACTACCTGCAGTGGCTGGGCGTCGACTGCCTCTGGGTGCCGCCGTTCTACCGTTCCCCGCTGCGGGACGGCGGGTACGACGTCGCCGACTTCTACGAGGTCCTGGACGACTTCGGCACCGTCTCCGACTTCAAGCGGCTCGTGGCCGAGGCCCACGCGCGCGGCCTGCGCGTCATCATCGACCTGCCGCTGAACCACACCTCGGACCAGCACCCCTGGTTCCAGGAGTCCCGATCGGACCCGGACGGACCGTACGGGGACTTCTACGTCTGGAGCGACACGGACGAGAAGTACGAGGACGCCCGCATCATCTTCGTGGACACCGAGGAGTCGAACTGGAGCTTCGACCCCGTGCGCCGGCAGTTCTTCTGGCACCGGTTCTTCTCCCACCAGCCGGACCTGAACTTCGAGAACCCGGCGGTGATCGAGGCCCTCTACGACGTGGTCCGGTACTGGCTGGACATGGGCGTGGACGGCTTCCGCGCCGATGCGATCCCGTACCTCTACGAGGAGGACGGCACGGACTGCGAGAACGATCCGCGCACCCACGTGTTCCTGCGGGACCTGCGGACCATGGTGGACGCGGAGTACCCGGGCCGGGTGATCATCGCCGAGGCCAACCAGCCACCGCAGGACGTGGTCGACTACTTCGGGTCCGAGGAGGACCCGGAGTGCCACATGTGCTTCCACTTCCCGATCATGCCGAAGATCTTCTACGCGCTGCGCGACCACAAGGCCACCGCCATCCTGGAGGCCATCGCCGAGACCCCGCAGATCCCGGCCGGCTCGCAGTGGGGGACCTTCCTGCGCAACCACGACGAGCTGACCCTGGAGATGGTCACGCCCGAGGAGCGCCAGGCCATGCTCGGCTGGTACGCCCCGGACTCGAGGATGCGCGCCAACGTCGGCATCCGCCGCCGGCTGGCGTCCCTGCTGGACAACAACCGCTCCGAGCTCGAGCTGATCCACGGGTTGCTGCTGTCCCTGCCGGGCTCGCCGTTCCTGTACTACGGGGACGAACTGGGCATGGGGGACAACATCTGGCTGCCGGACCGTGATGCCTCACGCACCCCGATGCAGTGGAACCCGGACCGCAACGCCGGGTTCTCCGACGCCGACCCCGGCAAGCTCTACCTGCCGGTCATCCAGTCCCTCGTCTACCACTACAACCACGTCAACGTGGAGGCACAGCTGGCCTCGAACGGTTCCCTGCTGCACTGGGTCCGGGAGACGCTGGCCGTGCGCAAGCGCCACCCCGTCTTCGGGCTGGGCGATTTCACGATGGTCGACGCCGAGGCCGAACAGGTCCTCGCCTTCGTCCGGGACCTGCCGATCAGTGACGACGAGGACCTGTACCCCGAGACCGTGCTGTGCGTGTTCAACCTGTCCCCGGACCCGGTGGCCACGTGGCTGAGCGTGCCGGGGTACGAGGGGCGGGGCCTGCGGGACGTGTTCGGTGGCCGGGCCTTCCTGGACATCGGGGAGGACGGCCGCCTGCCGGTCACCCTGCCGGGACACGGTTTCTTCTGGCTGCGCCTGCGCACCGGGCCGGACCTGATGGGCGGGACGGACCGGACCGCCCTGGCCGGCAAACGGAACCCCTACACGACCGCCCTTCCCGTGATCACCCCCGAGATGTCCGCAGGGAGCGTCCGATGACCACTGAACAGAACTCCTCCGCCTCCTTCCCCGAGCTGCTCTCCGCCTGGCTGCCGTCCCAGCGCTGGTTCCCGGTGCGCGGCACCTTCGACCTGCACCGGGTCGGCGGGATCCGGCTGACGGCCAGCCGGGAGGACGTCCAGCTCCAGCTGCAGGTGGTGACGGCCGGACGGGACGATGACACCGTGACCCTGTCCGTGCCCGTGGCCATCCGCGAGGAACCGCTCGAGGGCGGGGACGCCGCGCTGATCGGACGCTGGGACAGCGCCTCCGGGCCCCGCTGGGTCTACGACGGCACCCACGACCCGGAGTTCGTGGCCGCCTGGCTCGAGATGATGCGGCGCGAACTGCCCACGGCGGACCGGCGGTCGGCCGGGCACGCCTACGCGGGCTTCGAGGAGTGGCCCGCCTTCCACGCCGACACCCTGCGGGCCCGGTTGCTGCAGGGCGAGCAGTCCAACACCTCCGTCGTCATCGAGGCCGGTCCCGGCACGCTGATCCTCAAGTTCTTCCGCGTCCTGGCCGCCGGCGCCAACCCCGACGTCGAGATCGGCCTGGCGCTGTCCGCCGCCGGCTCCAGCGAGGTCCCGGTGACGTACGGCTCGGTCACCGTGGGATGGCGCGGCACGCCGGAGGAGTGGGTCTCGGGCCAGGCCTGCGTCCTGCGCGAGTTCATCACCGGGTCGAGGGACGCCTGGCGGGTGGCCACCGAGGCCGCCGAGGCCGGGGAGGACTTCCTCGCCGAGGCCACGGGGATCGGCGAGGCCACCGGCCGGCTGCACCTGGCCCTGGCCGGGGCCCTGGGAACGCGCTCCGTGCCCGCCGGCACCGGCCGGGCGCCCCAGGTCCTGTCCGAACTGGCCACCCGGATCGAGTGGGGCTGGCGCGAGGCCGCGGCGACCATCGGGGAGGACCTGGCGGACCGCGTGGAGCAGGTCCTCACCTCCCTGCGCTCGGCGGACGCGGCGGCCGGGCTGCCGCCCCTGCAGCGGATCCACGCCGACTACCACCTCGGCCAGGTCCTCGCCTCCGACGCCGACGGCACGACCCGCTGGACGGTGCTGGACTTCGAGGGCGAACCACTGCGGGACGCCGAGGAACGCTCCGGCTGGGACCTGCGGCTGCGGGACGTCGTCGGGATGCTGCGGTCCTTCGACTACGCCGGTGCGCTGGCCGGGACCCCGGAGTGGACCGCCGGGACGCAGCGGGCCTTCCTGGAGGGCTATGGGCGCACCGTGGGAGAACCGGTGGACACGGCCTCGACGGTCTTCACCGCCCTGCTGCTGGACAAGGCCCTGTACGAGACGGTCTACGAGCTGCGTCACCGCCCGGACTGGGTCGAGGTCCCCGCCGCGGCCGTCCGGCGGGCCCTCGGGCGGGGCGCGGCCTCCGCAGGGACCGTGGCAGCCACGCCCATGCGGGATACGGTGGAGACAGTCATCGAGGGTGAACCCCAGGAGGACACCATGCACGCCGAGAACACCGAATCAACGACGCCGGACGCTCCGGCCCCCGCCGCGGCGCCGTCCGCCGGGGCACCCGCGAGCGCCACCGCCGAAGCCAGCGCGGGAGAGACCGGGGGCCCCGCCCCCCTGGGGGTGCGCGCGGAGGTGCTGACCGCCGTCGCGCACGGCCGGTACCACCAGCCCCACGAGGTCCTCGGGGCGCACCTGGACGACGCCGGCACCGTCACCTTCCGCGTCCTGCGGCCGATGGCGGAGGAGGTGTCGGTCCGGACCGACGACGGGACGGTGGTCCCGCTGCGCCACGAGGTCGAGGGCATCTGGGTGGGGACGTTGCCGGCCACGCACCCGGGCCAGGTACCGGGGTACCGGATCCTCGTGTCCTTTCCCGGCCTGGACGCCACCGAGCAGGACGACCCGTACCGGTACCTGCCCACGGTGGGCGAACTGGACCAGCACCTCTTCCGCGAGGGACGGCACGAGACCCTGTGGACCGTCCTGGGCTCCCGGGTCCGTCACTACTCGTCCCCCCAGGGCGAGATCACCGGCACCTCCTTCGCGGTGTGGGCCCCCAACGCCCAGGCCGTCCGGGTCAAGGGCGACTTCAACGGCTGGGACGGGCACCAGCACGCCATGCGCTCCCTGGGTGACTCCGGGATCTGGGAGATCTTCGTCCCGGGTATCGGCGCCGGGACCGTGTACAAGTACGCGATCCTCGGCCACGACGGGCACTGGCGGGACAAGGCCGACCCGATGGCCCGCTGGACCGAGGTGCCCCCGGCGACCGGTTCGAGGGTGGACGACTCCCGGTACCAGTTCGGCGACCAGGACTGGATGGAGCAGCGGTCGCGCACGGACCCGCACGACGGGCCGATGAGCATCTACGAGGTGCACGCCGGGTCCTGGCGTCCGGGCCTGAGCTACCGCGAGATGGCCGAGCAGCTCGTGGAGTACGTCTCCTGGCAGGGGTTCACCCACGTGGAGTTCATGCCCGTGGCCGAGCACCCCTTCGGCGGTTCCTGGGGCTATCAGGTCTCCGGCTACTACGCCCCGACCTCACGGTTCGGCACCCCGGACGACTTCAAGTACCTGGTGGACCGCCTCCACCAGGCCGGCATCGGCGTCCTGCTGGACTGGGTGCCCGCCCACTTCCCCAAGGACGAGTGGGCGCTGGCGAAGTTCGACGGGACGCCCCTCTACGAGTACGCGGACCCGCGCAAGGGGGAGCACCCGGACTGGGGCACCCTGGTGTTCGACTACGGCCGCACCGAGGTGCGCAACTTCCTGGTGGCCAATGCGCTGTACTGGCTCGAGGAGTTCCACATCGACGGGTTGCGGGTGGATGCCGTGGCCTCGATGCTCTACCTCGACTACTCCCGGGAGGACGGGGAATGGATCCCCAACATCCACGGGGGCAACCACAACCTCGAGGCGATCAGTTTCCTGCAGGAGGCCACGGCCACGGCCTACAAGCGCAACCCCGGAACGGTCATGGTCGCGGAGGAGTCCACCGCGTTCTCGGGTGTCACGGCACCGACCGACCAGGACGGGCTCGGCTTCGGCCTGAAGTGGAACATGGGCTGGATGCACGACTCGCTCAAGTACATGTCCGAGGACCCGGTGAACCGGCGCTGGCACCACAACGAGATGACCTTCTCGCTCGTCTATGCGTGGAGCGAGAATTTCGTGCTGCCGCTCTCGCATGACGAGGTGGTCCACGGCAAGGGCTCGCTGCTGCGCAAGATGCCCGGTGACCGCTGGCAGCAACTGGCATCCCTGCGCGCCTACTACGGATTCATGTGGGCCCACCCGGGCAAGCAGCTGCTCTTCATGGGATCCGAGTTCGGGCAGGAGTCCGAGTGGAAGGAATCCCACGGGCTGGACTGGTGGCTCACCGAGAACCTCCAGCACAAGGGGCTGATGAAGGCCGTGCGGGACCTCAACATGGTGTACCGCAACGCACCGGAACTGTGGAGCCAGGACAACGACCCGGCAGGTTTCCAGTGGATCGACCAGAACGACGGTGACCGCAACCTGTTCTCCTTCATCCGCTGGTCCGCGCCGGGCTCGGACGGCGAGGAGGCCCGCCCCCTGGTGTGCGTCACCAACTTCGCCGGCCATCCCCACCACGACGTGCGGCTCGGGCTGCCGCTCGCGGGGGAGTGGGAGGAGGTGCTCAACACGGACGCCGAGACCTATGGGGGTTCGGGCGTGGGCAACCCCGGGACCATCACCGCGGACGGTGAGCACTGGCATGGTCAGCCGGTGTCGGCGGTGGTGGTGGTGCCGCCGTTGGCGACGGTGTT
>NZ_CALMQR010000080.1:0-11197 GCF_937871995.1 uncultured Citricoccus sp.
GGGCCGCGTCTATGGCCGTGGCGGATCTGGAAAAGGCCGTCGGGGTCACCCTGTTGGTGCGCAGCCGTTCCAGAAAAGTGGCCCCCACTGCGGCAGGGGTGGAGTTCGCCGCCCACGCACGAACCGTCCTGGAACAGGTCGAGGAGGCCCAGGAAGCCGTGCGCGACCAGGGCGGCGCCATCCGGGGCCTGTTGCGGGTGGGGGTGAGCCTGACCATGTCGCCGCGTGTGGTGCCCCCGCTGATCGAGCACTTCACCACGGAACATCCCCTCGTGGAGCTGAGCTTCGTCGAAGGCGCGCCGGACGCGCTGCAGGAACAGTTGCGGGCTGGCCGCCTGGACCTGGCCCTGCTCTACTCCTGGCAGACGGACCCGGACCTGGAACAAATCCAGATCGCCTCGGTACGTCTGCATGTGATGTTGCCGGCGGGCCATCGCCTCGCGGACCAGGACTCGGTGTGGCTGCGTGACATTGTGGACGAGCCGGCCGTGTTGCTGGACGTCCCACCCACCGCAGAACGGATGATCACCACCGTGGAATCGGCAGGACTGGCCATCCAAGTGGGATGGCGCAGCGCGAACATGGACACCATCCGCACCATTGTGGGCCGAGGCCTGGGGTATTCCTTCGCCAACAGCATCCCCGCCACCGGTGCCACCTTCGACGGACACAAGGTCGTCTACAAGCCGGTCGCCGACAAGACCCCCGCCAACGCCATCATGGCCGTGGTGCCAGCCGGGCAGAAACTACCCCGGCGGGTCAAGGTCGCCATCAACGCCCTCAAGACCACCGAACCACAACGCTGAATGGACCATCACGACGACTCATCCGCCTCGAGACCCCGCCGCAACCGCGGCTGGGGCGCCGGCGCCATCACCCCTGAAGCACGTTCTCAGCACCGACGTGGACGTTGATCCGCCCATCGGCATCAGAAGGACCGTGGACGGTGTGCGCCGCGTCGTCCCCATCCGGGGCGGACGCGCCCACGGTCCCCATATCACCGGCAGCGTGCTCAATGCGGGAGCCGATTTCCAGTAGTACCCCACCGGCGACCCTGAAGACCTGCGGAGGTTGGTGGCCGGAGAAGCCGTCGGTCCGGCCGGCATCTACTTCCGCTGTGTACCCCGGCTGACCGCCGAGGGGGACGGCCCGTACGGATGGATGAACCGCACCTTGTTCACCAGGGGTTCTTCAGGGAAACGGGATGCACGGGGGGCATCCTAGGGCCCGCGGGCGAACGCCAGGTGACCGGTTGAGGGACCAGCCCGGTGACCAGTCAGGCGGGCCGGTGACCCCGGACGCCCCGGGCCGGCCTAGGACCAGCGCCGCACCGCCCACTTCTCCACCAGGCCCAGGACGGCGTCCGTGACCTTGCCGATCACGGCCAGCAGCACGATCGCCAGGATCAGCCGGTCGGTGCGCCCGTTGTTCTGCGAGTCGGTGAGCAGGAAGCCCAGGCCCATGGAGGAGGCGATGAGCTCGGCGGCCACCAGGAACAGCCATGCCTGGGCCAGGGCCAGGCGCAGTCCCGAGAACACCGAGGGGATCACGGCCGGCAGCTGGACGGTGCGCAGCAGGCGCAGGCCGTGATAGCCGAAGGCCCGGCCGGCCTCCACCAGGTGCGGGTCCACGTGCTTCAGTGCCGAGTAGACGTTCGTGAAGATGGGGAAGAACGCCCCGATCGCGATGAGCGTGATCTTCGAGTCCTCGCCGATCCCCATCCACAGGATCAGCAGCGGCACCCACGCCAGGGACGGCACGGCGCGGATGGCCCCGGTGAGCGGGGAGAACAGGGCATCCGCCCACCGGGACAGTCCCAGCACGGAACCGACGAGCAGGCCCAGCACGCCGCCGATCGCGAAGCCGATCAGCACCCGCTGCACGGAGATGGCGATGTGGTGCCACAGGGGGCCGTCCGCCGCCAGCTGGACGCCCGCCTGCACCACGGAGGCCGGCGAGGGCAGCTGCACCGGGGAGAACAGTCCGGCCTCGGTCACCGCCCACCACAACGCCACGAGCAGTACCGGCACCAGGAGGCCGACGGCGGCGCGGCCGGCCGCGGTGCCCAGGGCTCCGCGGGCGCGCGGCGTCCCGGGGCCGGAACCGGCCGGTGCCGCACGCCGGTTCCGTTCGCCCGCGGCCAGGTCCGCCGGGGCCGAGGCCGGGGTGACGGTGTTCGGGGACGCGGGGGTACTCACTGCGTGGCCTTCTCGGCGTAGGAGGGCTCGAGCAGCTCGGCCAGCGCGGCGTCCACGTTCTCCTGGCTGGCGACGTCACCGGTCTCCACCAGGATGGGGCCGACCCTCTCGAGCACGTCGAGCTGGGCCTGCCCGGGGACCGGGTCCACGTCCAGGTTGGAGCGCTCCTGGATGACGGTGGTGGCCACGTCCTCCTCGAGGCCGGCGACCTCGGCGAGGATCGCGGCGGTCTCCTCGGGGTTCTCCAGCGCCCAGGCGCGCGCCTTCTCGTAGACGTCCAGCACGGCCTGGGCCAGCTCGGGGGACTTCTCGAGGAAGGACTCGGTGGCGTTGAGGAAGCCGTACGTGTTGAAGTCCACGTTGCGGTAGAACAGCTCGGCGCCCTCGGCCTCGGCACCGGCCATGATCGGGTCCAGTCCGGACCAGGCGTCCACGGAGCCGTTGGCCAGGGCGGAGTTGCCGTCGGCGTGCTGCAGGTTCTGGACGGTGACCTCGGAGGGGTCCACTCCGGCCTCCTCGAGGGCCTGGATGAGGAAGAAGTACGGGTCCGTGCCCTTGGTGGCGGCCACGTTCTTGCCCACCAGGTCGGTGACCTCCGTGATGCCCGAGTCGGCGGTGGTGACCAGGGCCGCCCACTCCGGCTGGGAGTAGAGGCCGATCGTCTTGATCTCGGTGCCGTTGGCGCGGGCCAGCAGGGCCGCGGAGCCGGCGGTGGAGCCGACGTCGACGGCCTCCGCGCGCAGCGCCTCATTGGCCTTGTTGGACCCCGCGGACTGGACCCAGTTGACGGTGACGCCCTCGTCGGAGAGCTCCTCCTCCAGCCAGCCCTTCTCCTTGATGACCAGGGAGAGCGGGTTGTAGGTGGCGAAGTCGATGTCCAGGGTCTTGGCACCGCCAGCCGGGGCACCGGCCTCGGCGGCGTCACCGCCCGAACCCTCCCCGGCCACGCACCCGGTGAGGGCGAGGGCGGAGACGGCGAGGACCGCGGCGGAGAGCGTGAGTCGGGAGCGCATGGTGGTGCCTTTCAGGACAGGGGATCGCACGGGGGCGGGGAGGGTGGAACAAGAGGGGCGGAAGGGTCGAGCAGGGGGCGGTCCGGGGACAGTGGGCGCCGGTCAGAGTCGGCGGGGCGGTGCCGCCGGTGCGGCACCGGAGCGGTCAGTGCCGGTGGGCGTCGACGCCGAGGCCGTCGAGCAGCTCCGAGCGCAGCGCGGCCAGCTCGGCTGAGCTGCGGGGGCGCGGACGCGTCCCGGGCACGGTGAGGACCTTGCGGGCGGTGGCCCCGGCAGCGGCGCCGGGATCCTTGCCGAGCAGCAGGATGCGGTCGGCCAGCTGCAGTGCCTCGTCCACGTCGTGGGTGACCAGCAGGATGGTGGTGGCCGTGCGGGCGTGGATGTCCAGGAGCAGGTCCTGCATCTTCAGCCGGGTCAGCGCGTCGAGGGCGCCGAACGGTTCGTCCAGCAGCAGGACGCCGGGGCGCCGGGCCAGTGCCCGGGCCAGCGAGGTCCGCTGGGCCATGCCGCCGGAGACCTCGCGGGGCCGGTGATCGGCGTGGGCGCCCAGCCCGACGAGATCGAGCAGCTCGTCCACGCGCTTCCGGCCCTCGCTGCGGCCCGTGCCGTGCGGCAGGCCCAGGGCCACGTTCTGGTGCAGGGTGCGCCAGGGCATCAGGCGCGGTTCCTGGAAGCCGACGGCGGTGCGTGGGTCATGGGCGGTGACCGGCTCGCCGCCGATGAGGATGTCCCCGGAGTTGCCGGTGTCCAGTCCGCCGGCGGCCCGCAGCAGGGTGGACTTGCCGCAACCGGAGGCGCCGAGGATGGCCAGCACCTCGCCGGGTTCCACGGTCAGGGTGATGTCCCGCAACACGGCCCGGGGGCCCTCGGCGGTGGGGAACGCGCGGCCGACGCCGCGGAACTCCACCGCAAGGCTCTCCGGTGCGTCCGGGGCGGTGGCGGCGCCCCGGGCCCGCGCGGGGGCGCGGCCGGCAGGGCTCAGTTCGGCAAGGGCAGTCATGGTGATCACTCTCCATCGCTTCTGGCATGAGCACCCTTGCCCGGTGAAGCGGAGGGTTGCTGCGGCGTCACGGAGCCAGATCTCTCGGCCGCTCTGGATGGTTGCGCGTCCAGTCAATCAGGTCGTGGGGGAGTCCTGTCAATCCGGCACCGGAACGGCGTTCGACACAAAACGTCACATCGTGGCGGACCGGGGTGCCGGGGCTGTTCCCATGGAGCCATAGCCATCCAGAGCGGCCGAGAGACCCGGATCGACGACGCCGCAGCAACCCGCCCTTGACAGGGGACCGGGTGCTACCGCCGGGACCGATGGGAGATTCCATGACCTCGACCGTGCACGCCACCACCTACCAGGACCTGGCCGGGCGGTTCGCCCCCGCCCTCCAGGACATCGCCCGAGGGGAACCGGCCCGGGAGGCCGGCCGTCACCTGCCCTTCGCCGCTCTCGAGCAGCTCCGTGCGGTGGGGATCGGCACGCTCACCGTCCCGGTGGAGGCCGGGGGCTCCGGTGCCGGGCAGGAGGACATGCTGCGCCTGCTGATGGACCTCGCCGCGGTGGACGCGAACACGGCGCACCTGGTCCGTAGCCACCTCAGCTTCGTCGAGCACGTCCTCGCCCAGCCGGACGAGGCCCTGCGCACGAGGTGGCTGGAACGGGTGGCGGACGGCGAACTGGCCGGCAGCGCGCTGTCCGAGGCCCGCGGGCCGGCGCTGGGCGAGATGGACACGACCGTCTCCCGGGACGAGGGCGGCCAGCTGCGGATCAGCGGCCGCAAGTACTACACCACCGGCAGCATCTTCGCCACGTGGACCCTGGCGACGGCCCGCCTCGACGACGCCGTTCCCCTGCCCGGGCGCCGTCGCGGCGGTTCCCGGCAGAACCTGGCGTCCGGTGCCCCCGGAGGCTCCCCGGGCTCCGCGCGGCTGGCGCTCGCCGTCGTGAGGGTCCGTCAACCGCGGACGCTCGTCAAGGACGACTGGGACGGGTTCGGCCAGCGGCTGACCGGTACCGGCACGGTCGAGTTCGACCGGGCCGGCGTCGAGGAGCTGCTGGCGCTGCCACCGGCCGACGGGCACGTGCCGCTGCACCACGAGGCCACCCTGATGGCCCTGCTCGCCGGGGTCGGGCGGGCCGCGCTGAGGGACGGGGTCGACCAGACGAAGCGCCGGCGCCGGTCACCGAACACCGCGGGCGGGCTCACCCCGCGGGAGGACGACCAGCTCCTGGGGATCATCGGCGAGCTGTCCGCCCAGCAGGCCACCGCCGAGGAACTGGTCCGTGCCGCCGGACGTGACCTGGACGCGGCGCTGGCGCTCGCGGCCGCGGGGCGCGACACCCAGGGCGGGCGAGCCGCCGTCGGGGCGGACGCGGGCGATGACGGCGGCGACGACGGTGCTGCCGCCGAGGCCCTGCAACGCGCCGCCCTGACGGCCCATCGGGCGCACGTGATGGTGCCCCGGCTCGTCCTGGACACCTGCACGCGCATCTTCGACACCCTCGGCGCCTCCGCCACGAGCACCGAGCTGCAGCTGGACCGGCACTGGCGCAACGCACGGACCCTGGCCAGCCACGACCCGGCGGTCTTCATGGCCCGCATGGTGGGCGACTGGGAGGTCAACGGCACCGCGCCGGTGCCCTACCTGTCCACAGGCACGGCCTGAGGGGGCTTTCCGGACCTCGCGACGAGAATTTCCACGCCGGACCCATCCGGCCCGGCACCTGCTCCGAACACCAGACGTCAACGCTGGATCGACCAAGGAGCAGTCATGACCACGAACACCACGAAGAAGTCCGCGGCCGTCCTCGGCACCATTGCCCTCGCCCTGTCCCTCGCCGCCTGCGGCGCCGGAGGGGACGCAGGCGCGCAACCGGACCAGTCCACCGCCTCGGCGTCGATGTCCGCCTCGCCCTCGGCCTCCGCGAACACGTCCGGGGGCATGGAGGGCGGTGCGTCGGAGGACATGCCGATGCCGGCCTCCACCGGTGACCCGTTCGCCGACGCCCGGACCGCCGCGGCCCACATGCCCAAGACCGCCGAGACCCTGGCCACCGGATTCGCCACCGCGGCAGACGTGGGGGGAGACCCCTCCTCCGACGCGGCGACCGTGCGAGCCACCTTGACGGCACAACTGCAGGAGCACGTCTACCTGGCCGGGATGACGGTGGCCACGGCCTACGCCACCGAACTCGACAGCCCGGAGACCGAACTGGCCTCCGCCGCCCTGGACGAGAACTCCCAGGAGCTGGCAGCCACCATCGAGGCCGCCTCGGACGCGGAGACCTCGGAGGCGTTCCTGCAGCTGTGGCGCGAGCACATCGGCTACTTCGTGGACTACGCCGCGGCCGCCAAGGGTGGGGACGCGGCCGCCAAGGAGCAGGCGATGGCGGACCTCGAGGGGTACACGCAGGAAGCCGGCTCGTTCTTCGAGAAGCTCACGGGCGGCGAGCTGCCGGCCGGGGCCGTCACGGAGTCCCTGCACGGCCATGTGGACACCCTCACCATGGCCATCGACGGCCTCGCAGCCGGCGACCCGGCCGCCTACGACGACCTGCGGATGGCCGCGCACCACGTCGGCGAGGCGGCGGCCACCATCTCCGGTGGCGTCGTCACGGCCACCGGGATGGAAGGCGACCCGATGGACGACGCCGCCACGCTGCGGGCTCAGCTCACCTACGACCTGCAGGAGCACGTCTACCTCGCCGGGATCGCCGTGTTCACCGCCTACACCGCACAGGGTGGCACCGACTCGGAGGCCTTCACCGCGGCGGCCGCCACCCTGGACACCAATTCGAAGGCCCTCGCCGAGAAGATCGGCTCGCTGGCCGGCGAGGAGCAGGGCACGGCGTTCCTGGAACTGTGGCGTGAGCACATCGGGTTCTTCGTGGACTATGCGCAGGCCCGGGCCGGTGGGGACACCGAGGCCGCCGAGCAGGCCCTGATGGACCTGGACGGATACCGCCCGCAGGCCGGGGAGTTCTTCGAGGAGATCAGCGGTGGAGAACTGCCGGCCGCGGACATCGCCGAGGGGCTGGGCATGCACGTGGAGACGCTCTCCGGGGCCATCGACTCGATGGCGGAGGCCCTCGTCCCGTGACCGGTCCGGGCCGGTGACCGGCGCACGGCGTCCCGGTTGCCCCCAGGGGCATCCCGGGACGCCGCGGTCGAACCAGCGCCACGCCGATCCTGGCCTCGCCTCGCACGGGGGAGCAGGGCGCGGATACGCTGGCCGGATGACGCGCGACGCCGGACCGGGGACCACGCCCCCAGGCCCGCGCCCGCGGACCGGGGCCGGTGAGGACCAGTTGGTGGACCACCTCCGGCGCAGCGCCCAGGGGGATCAGCAGGCCTTCGCCGCCTTCTACGACGCCGTCGCCCCGCGTGCGTATGGCCTGGCCCTGCGCGTGGTGCGGGACCGGGACCTGGCGGCTGACGTCACCCAGGAGGCCCTGCTGGACGCCTGGCGTGGCGCCGGGGGGTACCGCCGCGAGCGGGGATCGGTGATCGGCTGGGTCTGCTCGATCACCCACCGGCGGGCCGTGGACCTGGTGCGATCCACCCAGTCCCGACGCGACCGGGAGCTCCGGGCAGGCGCGGCATCCTTTGGCCGGGACCACGACGACGTCTCCGAGGCGGTGACCGACGCCGAGGACCGGGGCCGGGTGGCCGACTGCCTGGGTGCGCTGACGGCCCTGGAACACGAGGCCGTCACGGCCGCATACTACGGCGGGCTCTCGTACCGAGAGGTCGCCGACCGGCTCGGGGCCAAGCTCGCCACCGTGAAATCACGGATGCGCACCGGCCTGCACCGACTACTGGACTGCCTGGGGGTGGAGTGATGGCCGACGAACGGGAACTGCTCGCCGCCTGGGCCCTTAATGCCGTGGACGAGGCCGAGCGGCGCCGGATCGAGGAGCGATTGCGCGTCGACCCCGTCCTGCGGGCCGAGGCCGACGCCCTGCTGCGGGCCACGGACGGTCTGGGCACCCGCGAGAACGCGGCGCCGCCTGCCGGGCTGAGGGACCGCGTCCTGGGCGCCGTCGACGCCGAGGCCAGGTCCCTCCGGTCCGCACACACCGGGGTGCGTCCCGAGGCGACGTCCGCCGGTGCCGCCACCGCGGGATCGCAGGATCCGGACGCGCCCACCAGCCTGCGGGACCAGCGGGAACGACGCTGGCCCGGCCGCCGTCGGGCCTGGACCGCGGTGGCCGCCACTGCGGCGGCGGCCGCGACCGCCGCAGTGCTGCTCCTCGCCCAGCCGTGGCAGGACGGGGGCCTGACGCAGCAGGACCAGGTGGTGGCCATCGAACAGGTACTCGGACAGGACGGAGCCCGTCAGGAGACGGCACCCGTGGCGGGCGGCGGCACAGTCGAGGTCGCGCGGGCCCCCTCGGGCGAGACCGTGGTGGCCGCCCGGGGCCTTGCTGCCCCGGAGGGTGACCGCGTCTACCAATTGTGGACCCTCGAGGGCGATCAGTCGCCCCGGTCCGCGGGGCTCCTGGAACTCGACGACGGTCTGGCCCTCGTCCGGCTGCCCGAGGTGCCGGCCAGGGCGGCGCTGGCCCTCACCCTCGAGCCCGCCGGGGGATCGCCGGCCCCCACCACGGATCCTGTCGTGGTGGTGGCCGCGGGCTGACGTCACCGGAGGACACCGGATTCGTCCCGGCCCCGGACGGTGTGCTCCAATTGCCCGGTAACCATCCAGAGCGGCCGAGAGACCTGGCTCGTCGACGCCGCAGCAACCACCACGCGCCCCCGGGGCGCGGGACCGGTGCTACCGCCAGGACCGATGGAAGGAGCATCACCATGACGTCATCGAATGCCCAGAACACCACCGCCGGACTGCCCGCAGGGGTGCCGACCACCCCCGCCGGCCGGCGCGAGATCCTCTTCAACGCCTTCGACATGAACTGCGTGGCCCACCAGTCCCCCGGCCTGTGGCGCCACCCGGACGACCACGCCCGCGACTACAACACCCTGGGCTACTGGACGGGGCTGGCCCAGACGCTGGAGAAGGGGCTGTTCGACGGCATCTTCATCGCCGACGTCCTGGGTCCCTACGACGTCTACGGCAGCTCGGACGAGGCCACCCTGAAGGCCGGCACCCAGGTGCCCACCAACGACCCGATCCTTGTGGTCCCGCCGATGGCCGCCGTGACCAAGCACCTCACCTTCGGCGTCACCGCGGGCACCGCCTACGAGCACCCGTACGCCTTCGCACGCCGCCTGGCCACGCTGGACCACCTCACCGAGGGCCGCGTGGGCTGGAACGTCGTGACGGGCTACCTGCCCTCGGCCGCCCGGAACTTCGGGCACGAGGACCAGATGGAGCACGACGAGCGCTACAACCACGCCGACGAGTACCTCGACGTGGTCTACAAGCTGCTCGAGGGCTCGTGGGAGGACGACGCGGTCGTCAACGACAAGGAGTCGGGCGTCTTCATCGACCCGTCCAAGGTCCACCGCATCGAGCACGAGGGCACGTACTTCAAGACCCCCGGCATCGCCTTCACCGAGCCGTCCAAGCAGCGCACCCCCGTGATCTACCAGGCCGGCGCCTCCACGCGCGGCCGGGCCTTCGCCGGCAAGCACGCCGAGGCCGTGTTCATCAACTCGCCCACGGCCGAACTGATCAAGGGCACCGCGGCGAAGCTCCGCCGGGCCGCCGTCGAGGCCGGCCGCGATCCGTACGACCTCCGCATCATGTCCATGCAGACCATCGTCACGGGTGCCACCGACGAGGAGGCACAGGCCAAGTACGAGGAGCTCACGAAGTACATCGACGTCGAGGGCGGCCTCGTGCTGATGAGCGGCTGGATGGGCATCGACCTGTCCCAGTTCGACCTCGACGAGCCGCTGGGCGACGTGGAGTCCAACGCCATCCAGTCCACCATCGAGACCTTCAAGAAGGCCTCGGGGGACGACGGCAACCCGTGGACGGTGCGGCGCATCGCCGAGTGGTGCGGCGTGGGCGGGTTCGGCCCGGTCATCATCGGCTCCGGCGAGACCGTGGCGAGGGAACTGGTCCGCATCCAGGACGAGACCGATGTGGACGGGTTCAACCTCGCCTACCACATCACCCCGGGCACCTTCGAGGACATCGTGCAGTACGTGGTCCCGGAACTGCAGAAGCTGGGCCGCTACAAGACCGAGTACACCGAGGGCACCATGCGCCACAAGCTGTTCGGCCGGGGTGACCACCTGCCCCAGAACCACTACGGGGCCTCCTTCGCACTGCGCAACCGCGTGCAGGCCTGACCACCGGGCCCCCGGATCACCAGGGCCCGACGACGAGAAGACCCCGGTTCGCTGGGCGGGAACCGGGGTCTTCTCCTGTCATGCGGGAGGCGGGACGCTCAGTAGCGGTCCGGTCCGCTGCCTCCGGAGGTCTGGGACGGACCGGGGGTCGGAGTGCCGCCCTGCTGGCCGGTGCCGGATGTCCCCTCGGACTCCTTGACGGCGGTGTCGTAGGACGTGCCGGCCGAGGCGTGCTTGCCGCCGGAGTCCTGGGAGGTGGTACCCGCCCGGTCGGCCAGGCCCTGGGTGGCGGCGGTCGCCTTGTCCGCGACGGCGTGGGCTGCGGCACTGGCCTTGTCCGCCACGCCGGGAGCGCGGTCCCGGATCGAGTCAGCGGCCTTGTCGGCCAGTCCGGTGGCCTTGTCCGCCACGCCCGGGGCCTTGTCCTTCACGGTGGAGGCAGCCTTGTGGACCTGCTCCTGGGTCTTGGGGTCGTTCCAGAGCTTCTGCGCGTTCTTCGCGAACTTGTCGAGGTTCTGGCGGCCTTCGCGGCTCCCCAGCAGATAGCCGATCGCCGCGCCGACGCCCAGGGTGATCAATCGCTTCATCGTGTCTCCTTCGTGGCGGGTCCCGCCGGTTGGGTGATGCCTCGAGTCTTCACCCGCGCCGCCGGACGGTCAAACACTTCCCAGCCAGTTCCCAGACTCCGGTGCCCGCAGACGCCGGCGGCCGGCGCGAAATGCGCCAATCC
>NZ_CALMQR010000081.1:0-11197 GCF_937871995.1 uncultured Citricoccus sp.
CCCTGCCGGACGCCCTGCCGGGCGCCGCCCCGCACGCCGGTAGGATGGACCACCGTGGCTCTTACTATCGGAATCGTCGGCCTGCCCAACGTGGGCAAGTCCACCCTCTTCAATGCCCTGACCCGTCAGACCGTGCTCGCGGCGAACTACCCGTTCGCCACGATCGAGCCGAACGTCGGGGTGGTGAACCTGCCGGACGAGCGGCTCGAGACGCTGGCCGGGATCTTCGGTTCGCAGAAGATCCTGCCGGCCACCGTGTCCTTCGTGGACATCGCCGGCATCGTCAAGGGCGCCTCCGAGGGCGAGGGGCTCGGCAACCAGTTCCTGGCCAACATCCGCGAGGCCGAGGCGATCGCCCAGGTGGTGCGCGCCTTCGACGACCCGGACGTGGTGCACGTGGACGGGAAGATCAACCCGGCCTCGGACATGGAGACCATCAACACCGAGCTGATCCTCGCCGACCTGCAGACCGTCGAGAAGGCGATCCCGCGCGTCGAGAAGGAGGTCAAGGGCAAGAAGCGCGACGCCGCCGAGCTCGAGGCCCTGCAGTCCGCCCTGGCCGTGCTCGAGCGGGGGGAGACGATCTACGCCGCCGTGCAGGGCAAGGCCAAGGACGCGCCCGAGACCGAGTGGCTGCGCGAGGTCAGCCTGCTGACCGCCAAGCCGTTCATCTACGTGTTCAACTGCGACGAGGGCGTGCTCGGTGATGAGGCGAGGCAGCAGGAACTGCGCGACCTCGTGGCCCCGGCCGACGCCGTGTTCCTGGACGCCAAGCTCGAGGCCGACCTCGTGGAGCTCTCCGAGGAGGAGGCCCGCGAGATGCTCGAGCTCAACGGCCAGGACGAGTCCGGGCTGGACCAGCTGGCCCGCACCGGCTTCCACACCCTGGGGCTGCAGACCTACCTGACCGCCGGGCCCAAGGAGGCCCGCGCCTGGACCATCAAGAAGGGCGACACCGCCCCCAAGGCCGCCGGCGTCATCCACACCGACTTCGAGCGCGGCTTCATCAAGGCCGAGATCGTGTCCTTCGAGGACCTCGTGGCCGCCGGCTCCATGGCCGAGGCCAAGGCCGCCGGCAAGGTCCGCATGGAGGGCAAGGAGTACGTCATGCAGGACGGCGACGTGGTGGAGTTCCGCTTCAATGTCTGACGCGCTCCCGCCCTGCCCCGAGTGCGGTGAGGCGTATGCCTACGAGCAGGGCCCGCTGCTGGTGTGCCCCATGTGCGGGCACGAGTGGGCTGCCGACGACGGCACCGCCGGTGAGGCTCCCGAGCAGACGCCGGCCGGGATCAGGGATGCGGTGGGGAACCCCCTGGCCGACGGCGACACCGTGACCATCGCGAAGGACCTCAAGGTCAAGGGCGGTGGCGGCGGAGTCGTGAAGGTCGGCACGAAGGTGCGCGGAATCCGCCTCATCACCGACGGCGTGGGTGACCATGACATCGACGCCACGGTGCCCGGTTTCGGGCGGATCCAGTTGAAGTCGAGCGTCGTCAAGAAGGTCCTCTGACCTGTTCGGACAGGAGTGAACGATGACCGCGACACTGGTGGCCGCCGGGCTGGCGGGCGGGTACGGCCACCGCACCCTCTTCGACGGGCTGGACCTGACGGTGGCGCCCGGGGACGTGGTCGGGGTGGTCGGCGCGAACGGCGCCGGGAAGTCGACGCTGCTCTCGCTGCTCGCCGGTGTCCACGCCCCGCAGGCAGGGTCGGTGTCCCTCTCTCCCGCTGACGCGTTCGTCGGCTGGCTGCCGCAGGAGCACGAACGGGTCGCCGGTGAGACCGTGGCCGGTTACATCTCCCGGCGGACCGGATGCGCGCAGGCGACCCGGGAGATGAACGCGGCGGCCGAGGCGCTCGCCGAACCGGTGGACGCCGAGGCCGCGAACGACGCCTATGCGTCCGCGCTGGACCGCTGGCTGGCCAGCGGCGCCGCCGATCTCGACGAGAGGCTTCCGGCCGTACTCGCGGAGCTCGGATTCGACCTCGACGGCGTCCCGGTCGAGGAGGCGCTGATGACCTCGCTCTCGGGAGGCCAGGCGGCCCGCGTGGGACTGGCGGCGCTGCTCCTCTCGCGTTTCGACATCGTGTTGCTGGATGAACCCACCAACGACCTCGACCTCGACGGCCTCGAGCGGCTCGAGGACTTCGTCCGCGGCCTGCGCGGCGGTGTGGTGCTGGTCAGCCACGACCGGGAGTTCCTCGCGCGCTGCGTGACACGGGTGCTGGAACTCGACCTGGCGCAGGGGTCGAACCGCGTGTACGGCGGGGGCTATGACTCGTACCTGGAGGAACGGGCGACGATCCGCCGGCAGCTGAGGGAACGTTACGACGAGTTCGCCGGGCAGAAGGCCGACCTCGTCGTCCGGGCCAGGACCCAGCGGGAGTGGTCCAGCCAGGGCGTGCGCAACGCGATGCGCAAGGCGCCGGACAGCGACAAGCTCAGGCGCAAGGCCTCGACCGAGTCCAGTGAGAAGCAGGCCCAGAAGGTGCGGCAGATGGAGAGCCGGATCGCGCGGCTCGAGGAGGTGGAGGAGCCGCGCAAGGAGTGGCGGCTCGAGTTCAGCATCGGCGCGGCACCGCGATCGAGCTCGGTGGTCTCGACGCTCAGCGCGGCGGTGTTCCGGCACGGGTCGTTCACGCTCGGGCCGGTGTCCCTCCAGGTGAACGCGGGGGAGCGCATCGGCATCACGGGTCCGAACGGGGCCGGCAAGTCGACGTTGCTCCGGGGACTTCTCGGCCGGCACCTGCCGGACGAGGGGTCCGCCACCCTCGGAACCAGCGTGCAGATCGGGGAGGTCGACCAGGCACGTTCCCTGCTGGCGGGGACCCGGCCGCTCGCCGGGGCGTTCGAGGCGCTCGTCCCGGAGCTGGCGACGGGCGAGGTCCGAACGCTGCTGGCCAAGTTCGGGCTCCGGGCGGACCACGTGAACCGTCCCGTGGACGAACTGTCCCCGGGGGAGCGCACGCGTGCCGGGCTGGCCCTGCTGCAGGCGCGCGGGGTCAACCTCCTGGTCCTCGATGAGCCCACGAACCACCTGGACCTGGAGGCCATCGAGCAATTGGAGCAGGCCCTCGAGTCCTACGACGGGGCGCTGCTGCTGGTGACGCACGACCGCAGGATGCTCGCGACTGTGCGCACGGACCGGTGGTGGGACGTCGAGGCGGGCCAGGTCACCGAGCGGCGGCGCTGAGGCCCCTCAGCCCTGCGGCTTGCCCCACACGTGCGCGCCGCCCCAGTCGACCGTGACCGCGGGTTCGTCCCCGACGACCCAGGCGTCGTGCCTGGGCTGGACGACCACCACGTCACCGGCGCGGGCGTCGAACTCGCTGCCGTCCGCCATCCGGATGTGCACCTGACCGGAGATCATGTACTGGAAATGCGGCGCCTCGCAGAGATCGGTGCCGGCCACCGGCTTGACGTGCTCCGACCACTTCCAGCCGGGCTGCAGGGTGATGAGGGCAACCTGCCCACCCCCGATGGTGACGATCTCGCCCGTGCCCAGCGGGAACTCCCTGACCTCGTCGGGAGCCGAGACGTTCTTCAGCTCATAGTCCGACATCGGAATCTCCTTCGCTCCGTGGGTCGTCAGGACCCACGGCAATTCTCGGCCCGCTCCCCGGGGGCCCGCAAGCATCGGGGCACGGTCGTCGCCCGGCCGGAGGCGGGCCGCCACGGTGCTGCCGTCCCCGCCGGGGCCTCAGTCGTGACGCGGACGCCGACGGTTCTGCTTGACCTCGGACCGCCTGCCCTTCGCCTCCAGCCGCCGACGCTGTGAGCCACGCGTGGGCCGGGTCGATCGTCGCGGGACCGGCGGGACGACGGCCTCGCGCAGGAGTCCGGCGAGGCGCTGCCTCGCGGCGGCGCGGTTCCGTCGTTGCGAGCGGTGCTCGGAGGCGGTGATGGTGAGCACCGACCCGGTGAGCCGCTCGGCGAGCCGGTCGAGGGCGCGGGCACGCTGGGTGTCGCTCAGCGCCGTCGTCGTCCGCAGGTCGAGGCTGAGCTGCACGCGTGAGTCCGCGGTGTTGACGCCCTGGCCCCCGGGACCGGAGGACCGGGAGAACTGCTCCACCAGTTCTGCCTCCGGCACCGTGAGGCCACGGGGTGCTCCGGGGCCCGGGGGCACGTGCAGGTCATCCACCCGACCAGTGTGCCTCACCGCGGACGATGGCACCGGGCGGGGCCGGGACCAGGATCCTCCTCGACATCCGTCCTACCGCTGTGACGCTAGGCACGGGCACCCGTCGGGGCCGGGGTGCGCGGCAGGAACGTGGCGAGCCCGAGTCCGAGCAGCCCCACGACGGCCAGTGCGATCATCGCGGTGGCGTAGGCGCCGGTGGACAGGCCCGCGACGAGGATCGTGCCCGCGATCGCCGTGCCGAGCGAGGAGCCCAGGTTCGACACGCTCCGGGACAGTCCGGAGATCTCCCCCTGGAGTTCGTCGGCGAAGGCGGACTGCACGATGTTCACCGAGGGCGTGAGCATGCCGCCGAGACCGAAACCGATGAGGAACAGGCCCGGGGAGAACGCCCAGGCGCTGGGGGAGACGTCGACCATCAGGATCAGGACGCCGATGCCGACGACGGTGATGGCGAAACCCGCGATGATCAGGGTCCGTTGTGGCCGCCGCTCCGCGAAGCGCTGGGCACCGATCGAGGACAGCAGGATCCCGAGGGTGGCGAACGTGAAGATCACGCCGGACTCGATCGCACCGTAACCCCGGACCACCTGGAGGTAGGCAGCCACCGTGAATGAGACGCCCATCAGGATCAGCCACTGGAGGTTCTGCGTGATCATCCCCAGGTTGGCCGTCCGGTCGCGGAACATGGCGCTCGAGAGCAGGGGCTCCTTCCCGGCCCGTTCCTTGGCCCGCCCCATCGTGAAGAACAGGGTCAGCAGGAGGGCGCCGGCCGCGAGCAGGGCGAGCATGAGCCAGGCGTTGTCGTCCGCGGCCAGGATGCCCGCGACGATGAGGATGAGACCCGCCGCCGAGGTCGCCGCGCCGATGGTGTCGAACGGCCGGTCCGGTTCGGCCGGCAGGGGATCCACGAGCCGGCGGCTCAGCAGCACGATGACCGCGATGATCAGCGCCTGGAACACGAAGGCGGCACGCCAGCTGATGAAGCTGGTGATGGCCCCACCGATCAGCGGCCCGGCCGCGGCCCCGACGCCGGCCATCGCGCTGATGGTGCCGAACGCCCGTGCCCGTGAGGTGAGGTCGGCGAAGTACAGCGTGGCGAGGATGTAGACGGGCGGGATGAGCAGCGCCGTGCCGATGCCCTCGAGGAGGGAGTTGCCCAGGATGAGCACACCCAGTCCGGGGGACACGGCGCTGACCAGCGCGCCGACGCCGTAGACGATGAGGCCGGTGATGAAGCACCGCTTGCGGCCGTACCGGACGGTGAGCTTTCCCCCGGGGATCATGAAGGCCGCCATGACCAGCAGGAAGACCGTGATCGCGATCTGCACGCCCTGGACCGTGGTGTCCAGGTCCTCGCTGATGTCGGTGATCATCACGTTCATGTTCGATCCCGCGAAACTGCAGATGAACTGTGCCAGGGCGAGGGGAAGGAGCGCCCCGCGCTGGGCACGTGATGGTCGGTCGTCCATTCCGTTTCCGGTCATCTGGCACCCCACTCGAGTCGAGACCTGTCCCCGCGCCCGGGGCCCGTGGCCATCGTGCCGCCGTCGGGCATCCCGGAACATCACCCGCCGCGTATGATGCGGCCGCGGTCCCGACGCCCGACCCTGAGAACGACACGTCTGCACCGCCGGCGGTGCGGCCCCGTCGTCCAACGAAGGGTTCTGCCATGACCGACTACCCGCTCATCGCCAACCACGGTCTGATCGGTGACCTCCAGAGCGCTGCGCTCGTCGCGACCGACGGGTCGGTGGACTGGTTCTGCGCACCGCGGTTCGACTCGCCCAGCGTCTTCGGGGCGTTGCTCGACGCCGCGAACGGTGGCCGCTGCCGGGTGCGCCCGACCGCGGAGGTCTTCACGGGCAAGCAGATGTACTTCCCCGACACTGCGGTGCTGGTCACCCGGTTCATCACCGAGGCCGGCGTGGGGGAGGTGGTCGACTTCATGCCGGTGGCCGGTCCGGCCGCGACTCCGGGCCGGCGCCTGGTCCGCATGGTGCGGTGCGTGCGCGGGCAGATGGACTTCGAGATCGAGGTCGCCCCGCGGTTCGACTACGGGCGCGAGCCACACCAGACCCGCGTCACGGAGGACGGTGCGGTCTTCGAGGGCCCCCGCACGTCGATGACGGCGCACCTGGTCCGCGAACCCGACGACGAGCGACTGGGCCGGGTGCGGGTGCTCGACGGCGGCGACGTGCACGTCGAGCTCACCCTGGCCGCCGGCCAGGCGCGGGGCCTGTTCATCGAGACGGGCGTGGCCGGCCCCGTCCGGTCAGTGCGCGTGGCCGAGGTCTGGCGGCTGTTCGACGAGACGGTGGACTTCTGGGAGGAGTGGCTCGGGGGGTCGACGTACGCGGGGCGGTGGCGCGACATGGTGCACCGCTCCGCCATCACGCTCAAACTCATGACCTACGCGCCCAGCGGCGGCCTGGTCGCGGCACCGACCGCCAGCCTGCCGGAGCAGATCGGCGGGGAGCGCAACTGGGACTACCGCTTCACGTGGGTGCGTGATGCGTCCTTCTCCGTCTACTCCCTGCTGGGACTGGGGTTCTCCGAGGAGGCCGCGGCGCTCGCCCGGTGGCTGAGGGAACGGATGGAGGACCAGGCGCACCCCGGCGGGAACGGCCCGTTGAACATCATGTACCGCATCGACGGATCGACCGACCTCACGGAGGAGGTCCTCGACCACTGGGAGGGGTATCGCGGGTCGAGGCCGGTGCACATCGGCAACGGGGCGGCCGGACAACTGCAGCTGGACATCTACGGTGAGGCGATGGACAGCTTCTACGTGGCCTCGCGCCACGGTCTCCGGGCCACCCATCAGGGCTGGCTCCGGATCTGCGACCTCCTGGACTGGGTCGCCGAGAACTGGGACCAGCCGGAGGAGGGCATCTGGGAGACCCGCGGCGGCCGCCAGGACTTCACCTACGGCCGCCTGATGAACTGGGTGGCCCTTGACCGCGGCATCCGGCTGGCCACGGACAACGGGCGGCCCGCGCCCCTGGAGCGGTGGCGGGCCGAACGGGACGCCATCTACACCCAGATCATGCACCGCGGCTGGAGCCCCACCCGGCAGGCGTTCCGCCAGCACTACGAGACCGACGTGCTGGACGCCTCGCTGCTGAGGATGTCGACACTCGGGTTCATCAGCCCCACCGACCCGATGTGGACCTCGACGCTGAAGGCGATGGACGGTGAGCTGGTCACCGACAGCCTGGTGTACCGCTATGACCCCGAGGCCTCGCCGGACGGCCTACGGGGCACGGAGGGGACGTTCTCGCTGTGCACCTTCGCCTACGTCGCCGCGCTGGCCGAGTCCGGTCGTCTGGACAAGGCCAGGATCACCTTCGAGAAGATGCTGACGTACGCCAACCACCTGGGCCTCTACTCCGAGGAGATCGCCCTCACGGGCGAGCAGATCGGCAACTTCCCGCAGGCCTTCACGCACCTGGCGCTCATCGACGCGGCCCTCGCGCTGGACCGGCAGCTCGACCTGGCCCCGCCGGCGCAGTCCCGGCGCCGCTCCCGGGAGGCCACGCTGGCTGCCCCGGGCGCTGGGGACGATGCGGACGCGGCCCCGGCCGGGTGAGCTGACACCCGGAGAGCCGGTCCGGGGCGGGGTGCCACGCCTCACCTCTGGTGCCTCCGTGCCGTGACCTGCACAATCACTGGATGGAGAACCCACGGATCCCCCCGCCCCTTCTGGCACTGTCCGCCGCCGCCCTGCAGCGCATCCTGCCGGCCGGCGCGACAGCAGGACCGCTCCGGCGGGCAGCTGCCCAGACGGTCGCGACCGCCTCTGCCGTCACGATGATCGGGGCGTCGGCCCAGTTCCTGGTGTACCGGACGACGGTCGACCCCCGGGAACCGGAGCGGGCCTCCACCCTGGTGACCAGCGGGCCCAACGTGGTCACCCGGAACCCGATGTATCTCGGCATGGCCGGGCTCCTGGCCGCACACGCCATCCGGCGGGGCCGCTGGGCCGCGTGGGTCCCGGTGGCGGCCTTCGTCATGCTGATGGACCGCACCCAGATCCCCGCGGAGGAACGGGCACTCCGCGAGCGGTTCGGCGCCGCGTACGAGGACTACTGTGCCGCCGTGCCCCGGTGGCTGGACCGGCGCTCCGCCGCCCGCCTGCAGGAGGGGGCCGTGACCGAGGTCCGCCGGCCCGCGGGGGAACTCCCAGGCCGTCAGGATGCCGGGTGAGGGGAGCTCCCGCACGGCTCAGCCCTCGTGCCGGAAGCCCAGCTTGATGGTCACCTGCCAGTCGGCGATCCGCTCGTCCTCGATATGACCCCGGATGGACTGGACCTCGAACCAGTCCAGGTTCCGCAACGTCTTCGCCGCCTCCGTGACGGCGTTGGTGACCGCTGCGTCGACGCCGTCAGGGGACGTCCCGACGATCTCGGTGACGTTGTACACGTTGTTGGCCATGGTGTCCTCCGGGGTTCGGCCCGGGCCGGTGCGCCCGGGGGTCGTGCTGGCCACCGTAACGGAGGCTGCCCCGCCGCGGCCAGACCCCGTGCCACGCACGGCGGCGGTCCCTCGGGCTCCTAGACTGGCCGGGGAAGGGGCACGATGACGGGAACGACGAACGACCTGACGAGGCACGACGGCCGCGGAGGCAGGGCCGGTGCGCGCGGGCTGGACCGGCTGGCCACGGTCCTGACGGAGGCGGCGAGCCCCTTCGTCCTGGTCGCCGTGGTCCTCGTGGTGGTGGCCGTGCACACCGATCCCCACTGGGCGCGCAGCGCGCTGCTCACGGTCGTGCCGATCGCCGTCGTGCCGCAGGCCATCTCCCTCGTGATGACACACCGGAAGGTGGTCACGGACAAGTTCATCGTCCACCGGACCCAACGGCATCTGTTCTACGCCCTGGCCCTCGGGTCCATCCTCCTCGGGGCGGCCCTGGCCTTCCTCGTGCCCACCGGCACCGTGATGCGGGCCGCGGTGGTCCTGGCCGTGGGCACCCTGCTGGTCGTGATGGCCCTGAACACCCGCATCAAGGTCAGTGTCCACGCCCTCATCGGTGCGCTGACCGCCGTGGTCGTCCCCGCCGTCGCCGGGGCCTGGACACTGCTCGCCGTCCTCGTCCCGCTCTGGTTCGGCGTCAGCTGGTCCCGGGTGCGCCTGGCCCGGCACGAGCCCGCCGAGGTGGTGCTCGGCTCGATCGTCGGGATCGTCGTGGGACTGGCCTTCTGCGGATGGACCGGCGTGGCCGGCTGAGCGGCCGGGCGGGCCGGGTCAGCCCGCGGTCTGCAGCCCCTGCACCGCCACCACGGCGTCCCGCACGGCGCTCGCCGCCAGCTCCGCGTCCTGTTCCGCGGAGTCAGGGCCGAAGGTGAACCGCACCGCGGTCCTGGCCAGTCCGGCCGGGACGCCCAGCGCCGTGAGCACGTGGGACGGCTCATCCGAGCCGGCTGCGCAGGCGGACCCGGAGGAGCAGACGACCCCGCGCCGTTCCAGTTCCAGCAGCACGGCCTCCCCGTGCGTGCCGGCGAACACGAACGACGCCGTCCCCGGCAGCCGCCGCTGCGGATCTCCGGTCAGCCGCGCGCTGGGCACCTCGCGCAGCACCTGCTCGACGAACCGGTCCCGCAGGGCGCGCACCCGGGGCCCGACGCCGGCCCGCTCGGCCTCGGCGGCCGCCAGGGCGGTGGCCAGGGCCACGGCGCCGGCCACGTTCTCGGTGCCGCTGCGCCGGCCGCGCTCCTGGCCGCCGCCGTGCACGACGGGTTCCAGGGCCAGCCGGCTGCGGGCCCACAGGACGCCGACCCCCTTGGGGGCCCCGACCTTGTGCCCGGACAGGCTCAGGGCGTCCACGCCCAGGCGCCCCACATCCAGGTCCAGCCAACCGGCCGCCTGCACCGCGTCCGTGTGGAACGGCACCCGGTGCTCCCGCGCCACCGCCGCCAGTTCGGGTATGGGCTGGACGGTGCCGATCTCGTTGTTGGCGTACTGCACGGAGACCAGCGCCGTGTCCGGACGGATGAGCCCGGCGAGCTCCGCCGGGGAGACGAGACCGTGCTCGTCCGGGGTGAGGTGATCGGCGGTGAAACCGTGCGCGCGGACCAGGTAGTCCACCGAGGCCAGCACCGCCTCGTGCTCGAGCGGCGTGGTGATGAGGTGCCGGCCACGCGGCGCACCCAGGGCGATGCCCTTGACGGCCAGGTTGTCCGCCTCGGTGCCGCTGCCGGTGAACACGACGCCGGCCGCGCGCCCGCCCAGCACCGTGGCCACGGACCGCCGGGCGGCCTCGAGCCCGGCCGCGGCGGACTCGCCCAGGCCGTGGTGGCTGGAGGGATTGCCGAAGTCCCCGGTCAGGTACGGCCACATCGCCTCCAGCGCCTCGCGCCGCACGGGGGAGGTGGCGGCGTGGTCGAGGTAGATCACGTCCCCACGTCCAGCCCGAGGTCCAGGGACCGCACGCTGTGCGTCAACGCCCCCACGGAGATCACGTCCACGCCCGTGGCGGCGATGTCGGCGACCGTGTCCAGGCTGACGCCGCCGCTGGCCTCCACGATGGCCCGGTCGCCGATGATCGCCACGCCCTCGCGCAACTCGTCCAGGGTGAAGTTGTCCAGCATGATCGTGTCCACCCCGGCGGCGAGCACGTCCGGGATCTGGTCCAGCCGGTCGACCTCGACCTCCAGGTGGGCCGTGTGGGGGAGCAGGTGCCGGGCCCGCACCAGTGCCTCGGTCAGGCTGACGCCGGCACCGGCCAGGAACGCCAGGTGGTTGTCCTTGGCCATCACCGCGTCCGAGAGGGAGTGCCGGTGATTGTGGCCGCCGCCGTCGCGCACCGCCTGGCGCTCCAGGACGCGCAGGCCCGGGGTGGTCTTGCGGGTGTCCACGATCCGCGCGGGGGTGGCCGCCACCGCGGCCACGTAGCGCGAGGTCTCGGTGGCGATGCCGGACATCCGCTGGACGAAGTTCAGGCCGATCCGCTCGCCGCGCAGGATCGCGCGCGCCGGGCCGCTGACCTCGGCCAGCACGGTGCCGGCCTCGAACGCCGCCCCGTCCTGGACCCAGGTGCTCACGGACAGCTCCGGGTC
>NZ_CALMQR010000082.1:0-2072 GCF_937871995.1 uncultured Citricoccus sp.
CCGTCTCCTCTCGGATCAGGCCGGACCCTCACACACCGTTTTTCTTACAGTCCCGCGGAGCACGGATCTTGACTTGAACTACGGGAGAGTCAATGGACGCTGGCAGGCGCCTAGGGTTCAGCGATCGTGGAGTTGGATATAGCGGAGCACTGAGGGAACCGGGAAAAGGGGTTCTTCGACTGGGGGGCCGGCGAGGTAGGCCTCTTCGTAACCGGTGATCTGGCCGGTGTGTGCGTTCACGAGCAGGCTGGTGCGGTAGGTGCCGCCGTCCTCGGTGTGGAGTCCGAGCGCGTAGGCGGGGTTGCCTCGCCGGTCGGTGGTCTGGCCGAGGTAGTCAATGCCCGGTTCGGTGCCGAGGGCTTGCAGCAAGGCGTCGTTGGCTTCCGGGGTGAGGCTCCACCACATGAGCATCATTCCGGTGACCTGCAGCAGGCCCCGGTCACCGTCAGCGAAGGCAGCCAGGTTGTTGTCCCGCAGGTCGGCAAGATACATCTCCATGGCGCTGCCGGTGGCTGGCGGCGGCTCGGGGAACATCCCGGAGAAGTCATCCTCGGTGTACTCATGAGTTACGGTCTCGCCAGGCTTCAGCTCTTCACCCTTGAGGTTCCGCGCCTCGGGGTCCAGGGGTCGGCCGTCGGCATCAATCGGCATGCCGGCGGTGATGACCTGGCGGACCATGTCCCCGGGCTCGGCGCTGAGTCGGTAGGTCTTCGGCAAGGTGATGTCCGGGGTGATCTCCCGTGCGGAGGCATCCCACATCGTTCCCAGCTCCCAGTGGGTCACCTCCAGGTCGCGCGGCGACCGCGGCTGTACGGCGGACTGCCCGGCTTGTCGGGCCAGGTGCACTACGTCGGCCTTGGTCTCGGGGGCGTCCGACCTCGGGGCGCCAGCGGCTGATCCCCTCAGAACCTCGCCGCCTCGGCCTGGGTCGTCAATCTCCAGGGGCCGCGCCACGCTCTGAGTCGCGACCAGCACGGCCCTCTCATGCGCCTGGTGGTACGCATAGCCCCCGACACCGATGCCAATCGCCAGGGTGATCGACGCAGCAGCCGCCGGCAGCACCCAACGGGTCCGTGTCGACCGGGACCGGAGAGACGCTGATCGGCGGAACCGGCGGGGTTCACCGCCGGGGAGGACTTCTACGTGCCGTGTATCGGACCGGACGGTGTCTTCGTCGGCCAGTAGGGTGGCCAGGTCCGCCTCGGCCCGCTCATCCAAGGGGTGATCGGCCGGTGGCATCGGGACGGGGTTGAGCATCCGGAGGCGGTCGTCCAGGTTCATGACAGTCCTTGGGTCGTCGACGTTGGAGCGGGATCGGCGGACGCGGAATCGTCCGGGGTGAGCAGGTCACGCAGCAGGGACCGGGCTCGGGAGAGCCGCTTCCAGACGGCCTGGACGCTGCAGTCCAGAACCTGGGCGATCTCACCAGCGGCCAGCTCTTCCCAGTAGGTCAGGTACAGCACCTCCCGATGGTCCGCCGGGAGCCGGCGCAACTGGTGGATCAGGTCCATCTGCTCGTGGTGTCCGGACCGGGCCCAGTCCAGGGCCAGCCGGTCCAGCAGGGCGGCCTCCCGTGCATGGCGTTGATACTCGTTGCCCAGCAGGTTCCGGCAGGTGGCATAGACGAACGCCAGCCCGCGTTCCAGGGCCACCTCCCTCTTCTGCCACACGACACGGTAGGCCTCGGCCACCACGTCCCGGGCGGTGTCGTCACTGTCAATGCGACGACGCGTGAACGCGTAAGCCTGCCAATACGTCTGCCGGTAGAACCGGATGAAGGCGGCCTGGTCGGATCCAGACGATGGCGCTCGGGCGGCTTGACCCTCATGCGATCTCACTGCCGTGTTCCCCGCGCCCGGATGTCCATCGCTATGCCCCCTCGACTCAAGCGGGCCCGCTGCCCACCCTTCACCCATCTTGTTTGGGTAAACCGCCGATCCTGACACTCACACACCGATTCTTTTGAGCAACAGCGTTCCTAGGGGCCGTCATGGCACCACCCGAGCGCATGTCAGGAGGGACTGCTGCACGAATAGGTGACATCTGATCTGTGACGCTGTGAGGCGTTGCTG
>NZ_CALMQR010000083.1:0-14926 GCF_937871995.1 uncultured Citricoccus sp.
GGCCCGGGCCCGTGCTCAGCCGGACACGACCTCCGACGCCGGCCGGTAGGCCGAGTCCAGGTCCAGTCCCAGCGGTCCGGCGACGGCGTCCGCCACCCCGCGGTGGGTGAGGACGCCGCCGTGGGCGTTGAGGCCCGCGGTGAAGCCCTCGTCGGAGGCCAGCGCGGCGTGCCATCCGTGGTCGGCGATCTTCAGGACGTAGGGCAGGGTGGCGTTCGTCAGGGCGGCCGTGGAGGTCTGCGGGACGGCGCCCGGGATGTTGGCCACGCAGTAGTAGACCTGCTCGCCGACGCGGTAGGTGGGGTCCTCGTGCGTGGTCGGCCGGGAGTTCTCGAAACAGCCGCCCTGGTCGATGGCGATGTCCACGAGCACCGAGCCAGGGCGCATCGCAGAGACCATGTCCGCGGTGACGAGCTTCGGCGCCGCCGCACCGGGGATGAGGACCGAGCCGATCACCAGGTCCGCGTCCGCCACGGCCTCCGCGATGCTCAGCGTCGAGGACGCCATGGTCCGCAACCGGCCCTGGTACACGGTGTCCAGCTGGGTCAGGCGGTCGAGATTGATGTCCAGCACGGTCACGTCCGCACCGAGTCCCGCCGCGATCACCGCGGCGGCCTCCCCGGCGACGCCGGCCCCGATCACCGCGACGCGGCCGCGCCGGGTCCCGGGGACCCCGCCCATCAGGATGCCTGAGCCGCCCTGGGCCTGGGTCAGGTGGTAGGCCCCGGCCATCGGGGCGATCCGGCCGGCGACCTGGCTCATCGGGGCCAGCAGCGGCAGGGCCCTGCCGCGCGTGACGGTCTCGTAGGCGATCGCCGTGACGCCGGAGTCCAGCACCGCCCGGGAGAGCGCCATGTCCGCCGCGAGGTGCAGGTAGGTGAAGAGGACCTGGCCGCGGCGCATCAGCTGCAACTCGCCGTCCACCGGCTCCTTGACCTTGAGCAGGAGCCCGGCCTGGTCCCAGACCTCCTCGGCGCTCTCGGCCAGTCGTGCGCCGGCGTCGGCGTACTGGGCGTCCGTGATGCCGGAGCCGATCCCGGCACCGGACTGGACCAGCACATCGTGGCCGTGGAGGACGAGCTCGGAGACGCCGCCGGGGGTGAGGCCGACGCGGAACTCATTGTTCTTGATCTCTGTGGGAACGCCGATGAGCATGCACCGACGCTACCGCCACCGGGTCGTCCGCGGGAGGGCTGGCGGCGGGCAGGTCCTGATCAGCGAGGGGGCGGGCGCATACTGAGGGAGTGGACTACCAGATCATCACGACCGTCATCGCCGGACTGCTGCTCGCGGTGGCCGTGCTGGGCACGGTCTTCCCCATCCTGCCCGGTTCCGTCCTGACCATCATCACGCTCATCGCCTGGGCCTGGATCCTGGGCTCGCCCGCGGCGTGGACCGCCGCGATCGTCGGGGCCGGCCTGGCCGTGGCCGGGATGAGCGCCTCGGCGGTGCTGACCGGCCGGAAGATGCGGCGCGAACAGATCCCGCACGGCCCGATCCTCGTGGGCGTGGTCTGCGGGATCGTCGGCATGTTCGTGATCCCGGTGGTGGGCCTGTTCGTCGGTTTCGCCGCGGGCCTGCTCGTGGCCGAACTGGTCCGCCGCCGTGACCTGAGGTTGGCCGTCCGCTCCTCGTGGGAGGCCCTGAAGTCGATGGGCCTGGGCATCCTCGTCGAGTTCACCTGTGCGTCCCTGGCGGCCTCGTCCTTCGCCATCGGCACGATCGTGCACTTTGCGAACCGCTGACGCGACCCCTGACGCAACCCCCCAGACGCAACCCCCTGACGCGACCCCCTGACACCGACCGACCCGCTGACACGCACCCGACGACCGGAGGGAACCATGGGCATCTACGACATCCAGCTGGAGCAGACCGGCGCCACCACGGACTGGACGCTGCTCGTGCTGTGCGCCGTGGCCGGCGTGCTCGGGCTGGTCGCCGCCGTCGTGGTGATCCCCCAGCTGGTCACCGCCGTGCGCCGGGAACGGCCCGGCGGCGCAGGCGGCCGTGCCGGGGAGGAGGGGTCCGGTGTCACCGGTGGGGGAGGGCCGGAGACCCGCCCGGATCGCGCCGCGGCGAGCAACCGGGTGGGCCTGGCGATGGCAGCACTGCTGTCCGCGATGCTCGTGGTCGGCGGGATCATCGGGTCGGTGGTGGCGCTGACGGCCACGGGCCTGCACCACGCCTCCGGGCACGTGGAGGCCACCGGCGTGGTGGACGGGCAGCGCTGGCTGAAGATCGCCGAGCTGCCCTTCGCGGTGGCCTGGGACGGGGCCGAACCGGTGGAGGGCGAACGCGTGGGGGCGGCCTGCACCGAGGGTTCGCCCGTGGCCGGGCTGGAGTGGACGTGCGCCCCGCCCGGGCGCTGACCCGCCGCCGGACCGGCGGGGGATCAGGCCGGGGTGACCGGTGACGGCGGGGCGCCGTGGTGCCCTGACATCGGCTGACATAGGCTGTCGCGCATGGTCGTGCGCAGTGGTTTCCCCATCCTGAAGACCGATGACCTGCCCCGTCTGGTCAGGTTCTACCGGGATGCCTTCGACGCCGTGCGGACCTACGGCTTCCCCGCTCCGGACGACGAGTCGCGGGACGTGTTCGTCGTGCTGCGGATGGGCGGGGCCTTCCTGGCGATCGGCCGGGAGCTGGACATCGGCGGCAACGACTCCCGGGCGGCCCTGTGGTTCTACGTGGACGACATCGACGAGGTCACCCGCCGGGCCCATGCCGCCGGCGCCACCATCGTCGCGCCCCCGCAGGAGATGCCCTGGGGGGAACGCGTGGCCCAGGTGCGCGACCCGGACGGGTTCCTGGTGTACCTGGGCGTCCGGGCCACCGACGAGGCCGCGGACGCGTCGTAGGGCACGATTCCGCGGGCCGGGCGGGAACGACGACGGGACGCCACCCACGCAAGGTGACGCCCCGTCGTCGTGGGCCGGATGGTCCCCGGGCCCCGCAGTGCCCCGGTCAGATGACCGGGCGGCCCTCCTTCTTGGCCTGGGACACGTCGCGGAAGAAGCCGCGCGCGATGAGGAAGAGGATGACGGCCACGATGACGGGCCACATCAGGACGTAGAGGGTCAGTCCGATGGTCATGTGAGTCCTTTCAGGGGACGGGGAGTTGCGATGGGTCCGGGGTCGCGGCGGGGTCAGTCCCGCCGGCTGCCCGGAGCGGTGTCACCGGCGGTCCCGGCACCACCGGCGGATGCGCCGCGGGTGGCCAGTTCGGGCTCGTCGGCACCCTGGGCGGGGGCCGGGTGCTCGGGGTCGAACTCGCCGGTGATGTCCTTGATGACGTCGAAGTCGAAGTCCTGCTTCGAACGGAAGGACATGAGGTAGCAGACCAGGAACGAGACCGCGTAGGCGACCAGCGAGGCCGAGAGCACCGTGTAGTCACGCAGGAAGAAGAACGTGAACGGAGCGGCGACCACGGTGGCCACCCCGCCGATGATCACGGCGGGCTTCAGTCCGAAGAAGCCGAAGGACATGATGCCCAGCACCACGCCGATGCCGATCGTCGCCAGCAGTTCCACGCCGAAGCCGAGGGCGCCGGTGAACGGGATCCACTCGAAGCGCACCGGCAGGAAGGCCACGAGGGCCGCCAGGACGCTGACGCTGAAGGCCGCGTTGGTGACCTTGGGCCAGTAGAACGAGGCGATCACCGGGAACACGAGGCAGCCCCAGAGCGCGCCGACGAACACCAACAGGTCCAGGATGTTGAACTGCGCGGTGGCGAAGTACAACGCGGCGGCGGTGGCGATGATCATGCTGACGCGGCCGACGAGCAGCATCGTCTTCGGCTTGACTTTGTCCTTGCCGACCGACTGGCCGTACATGTCCGACATTACGATGGAGGACAGCGCGGCGAGGTCCGAGTCGGCCGTGGAGGACAGGGCGCCGATGATCATCAGGAACGCCAGGGCCAGCAGGACCGGGCCGAGGTAGGTGCCGGCCATCTGCGGGATCAGGTTGTTGACGTCCCCGTTCATGGGCTCGACGCCCAGGTACAGGGCCATCACGCCGAGCATGCCGATGCCGATCACGGCGCCGCCGTAGCCGATGGTGGCGGTGACGAACGTGGGCTTGATGAGGTCCTCGCGCACGGAGAACAGGCGCTGGGCGATGGTCTGGTTGCCGATGGCGTAGGCCAGCACCGCGGCGATGTAGGGGGCGCCCTGGTTCATGAAGGCGTCCGAGGAGAAGAAGCTGCCCTGCTCCGGGGTCACGGTGCCCGCGGCGACGCCGGCCTCGAACATGCCGGGCCCGCCGGCCACGAAGAAGATCACCGGGATGATCACGACGGCGGCGCCCAGCATGAACATCACCTGGGCGAAGTCGGTGAGCACGGAGGCGCGGAACCCGGACCACAGGGTGTACATCAGCACGCCCCCGGCCACGATGACGATGCCCGCCCCGAAGCTGAGCGGGGACAGCATGGAGATCAGCGCGCCGCCGGCGATGAAGTTGGAGGTCAGGGAGATGAGGGAGCCCAGGACGTTGGAGCCGGCCAGCATCAGCTGGGAGGAGCGGCCGTGCCGGGCGTACATGACCTCGGCGAGCGTGTGGGCCTTCGGGGCGACCTTGCGGATGCGCTTGCCGAACGGGTAGATGAACAGGATCATCAGGGCTCCCCAGAGCCCGTAGTGGATGGGGCCGGCGACGCCGTAGGTGTACCCCGCGGTGGCGGAGGCGTACATCGAGGAGGCCCAGATCCAGGTGGCGGTCATCGATGCCGCCGAGATGCCGAATCCGATGTTGCCGCCGGCGGTCATGTACCCGTCGGCGTTCTCGTTCTTCTGGCTGATCCTCACCGACATCCACATGGTTCCGCCGTAGAAGAGGATCAGCAGCAGGACCACTGCCATGATTCCCAGTTGGTTGAATTCCTGTACGGGTGGCATCCCGTCCCTTTCTGTCGGCGACAATGACAGCGCTCCGACGACGCCTCCCTGAGCTGGCGGCGTCCCCTCTCGGATCGCACGCGTCAGTCCTCGCGGACCGGCGCGACCGGCCTGCAAGGACCGGTCCGGCTGGCCCTTGGGGGCCGCCTCCGGCGGGAGCCACGGAGCGGGTCTGCATGCGCCGAGGAGTACCTCAGGGGTACCTCGGGCACGCACCCTTGGGGGCTCGCACTCACCGGATCCGGTGCTCGACCGGACGCTGTAGCTTCTCATGTTTGCATCAGCAACTTCAAACCGGTTGACAAGCGGGTGCGTAACACTCCATGTCAGATGCCCTTTGTGCGCCGTTCACAAAGGGTGGCCACCCGGCCCTCCGGGTGATTTGGGCGCTAGCGGGCCGGTCGTCGTATGATGGTGGAGCGCGTTTCGGCCGATGCCGGCGCCGCGGGGCCTTAGCTCAGTTGGTAGAGCGTTTCGTTCGCAATGAAAAGGTCAGGGGTTCGACTCCCCTAGGCTCCACCAGACAGTTCACGACAGGGAACCGGTTCGCCGCCAGGCGGGCCGGTTCCCTGCGTTTCCGGCCCCTGTCCCGACGGCTGCCCGGAGCCGGTGCACCGCCGTGGCCGCAGGCACCGCCGCGCGGTTCCACTACGGTGGAGCACGTGACCAGTCGAACTGACGCCGGCCTCCGCTCGTTCTGGGACCGCGCCCGCGCCGCCTCGCCCGCGCTGCCGGTCGGCTTGCCGCAGGCCTGGGCCTTCGGGGCCACCCCGGTGCACGCGGACGGACTGCTCGAGCTGGTGCTGGCCGGCACGAAGACCGGGACCGCCTCCTCGCTCTGGGACCACGAGGCCACCGGGGAACCCGTCCCGCAACCGGGTGAGCTGAGCATCATCCTCGACGGCGCGGGCCGGCCGCGCGCGGTCCTGGAGACCACGGAGGTGGTCATCGTCCCGTTCGACGAGGTCGACGAGGACCACGCCCGCTCCGAGGGGGAGGGCGACCGGACGCTGCGCGCCTGGCGTGCGATCCATGAGCGCTACTGGCGGGACCACTCCGAGAACCCTCGCGGCTTCGAGCCCACCATGCCGGTGGTCTGCGAACGGTTCCGGCTGCTGCACGCCGAACCGGCAGGCCGCGCGTCGTAGGGGCCGTTCGGCACGCGCCGGCCGCCCACCGGCCGACGGCCAGAGGCGGCGTCAGGCCGCGGCCGGGCCGGCGTACTCCCTCATGCCGGCCAGCTCCGCCATCCGCGCCAGCCCCGGCCCGAGGTGCGCGCGGAAGCGGGCGGCGGCCGCCTGCACGGCGGCTTCGCCCGCCCTCTCCGGCGGGATCCGGGTCGGGTTCAGGGTGGTGCGTTCCGACCACGCCTTGATGTCCGGTTCGCAGGCGAACGACGCGGCCGCGCGGCCTCCCAGGACCTGCATGCGGGCCCAGCTCCTCGGGGTGTCCGGCAGGGGCGAGGGCAGGCAGACGCTGTTCTTCTCCTCGTCGTCGTCGCGGGTGGCCTCGACGTAGCCGGTGATGGCCGCGCCGAAGCAGGGGAAGCCCGCGCGGACCGGCTGCAGGGTGATGGCATGGCGCTGCCAGATCGGCACCACGGGGGCGTACTTCAGCCCGGAGGCGGCGCAGTGCACCACGATGCTGTCCGCGGGCACCCGGACGTCCCCGGAGTCGAAGTGCAGGATCCCGGGGTCCACGTGCCGGAGATGACCGCGCCGCACGACGTCCTCGATGGTGCGCAACCGGTCCACCTCCCACTGCCCGATGGTCGGGGTCTTCGCCATGGTCGGGGTCACCGACTCGTCGATGCGCACCATCACGCCCGCGTCCTCGAGCCGCAGGAACAGGTCGTCGGGGGAGGACGCGGCGGCCCCCGCGGCCATGATGTCCCCGGCCGAGCGGTAGAAGACCACCGGGTCCGGCTGCAGGGCGGCGCGGTTGATCATCCAGGGTTCGCGGGACCGCACCCAGCAGATCGCGCCGGGGTCCACGTCGTTGCCCAGGAGCCACATGCACGCATCCGTCGCGGTCTTCCCGGACCCGACGACGACATACCGGCCGGGTGCCTCCGTCACCTTGACGAGGTCGTTGACCGGGATGACCCGGGCCCCGGCGCCGACCCCGAAGGTCGGCGGCGTGGTGGCCGGGATGTCGGGGCCGAGGTAATCGGTGGTGACGACGCGCGCGGTGTCCGCGACCTCGAACCGGCGGCCGGAGACCCGGGAGACGAACGTGTGGTCGCCGAGGTACTCGCAGCCCGGATGGAACTCCACCTTGCCGGAGTCGAGCATCCGCTGCAGGACGCGGACGTAGTAGGCGCAGATCTCCGGTGCGGTGGCCCGTTCGTGCAGCCCGGCCTCGGGGCCGCTGTCCTGGATGCGCCCCTCGCCGAGCCGGGTCGAGGCCACCCCGTAGAAGAGCGAGGCCTGGTGGAGCCGGACGAAGGGATAGGCGTCGAGCCAGTGCCCGCCGACACCGTGCCGTCGGTCCACCATGACCACGTGGACAGTGGCGTGGTCGATCAGGGCGTCAACGAAGGCCATCCCGCTGGCGCCTGCACCGACCACCAGGTAGTCGGCGGCAATCACAGCGCCCATGGGAAAATTCTCTGCCTCCGGGACAGACCGGTCAATGTGCGGGGAGCCCCCGCGCGTGTCGATCCGAACCGGTGCGCCCTGCTCCTCAGTCGGCTCCTCAGCCGGCCTTCGCGCGCTGGCCGCGCGGGTTGAACTAGCCGCGCTGGCCGCGCGGCGGGCCGGCGAACACCTGCGCGATCGGCAGCCACTGCCGCGCCGCGGGGCCCTCGGCGACCAGCGAGGTCTCCTGGTGGTCCCGGCGCTGGGCGACGACCAGGCAGAAGTCCTCGGCGCTCCCGGTGACGCGTCCGGTGGCGTCCTCCGGCCCCCAGGTCCAGGCCTCCCCGGAGGGCGCGGTGAGCTCGATGCGGAACTCGCCGACGGGCGGTTCCAGGCCATTGATGCGGAAGGCGAAGTCGCGGGTGCGCACGCCGAGGTGGCAGACGTCCCGGAGCCGGTCGGTCGGCACGCGCCGCACCCCCAGGGCGTCGGCGACGTCCTGGCCGTGGGCCCACGTCTCCATCAGCCGGGCGGTCGCCATGGACCGCGGCCGCATGGGCGGGCCGAACCACGGCACCGTCGAGGCGGGATCGACCGCGTCCAGGGCATCGGCGACGCGCCTGCGCCCCTCACGCCAGTCGGCCAGCAACCGGGCCCGGTCCCGTGCGGCACGCTCGCTTGCCGACTCGTTGACGTGGTCGAAATTGCCCTTCACGGCTGCAGCGTGGTCGGCGAAGGCGCCGGGGTCGGTCAGGGCCAGGAGTGACATCTCGTCGGTCCAGGCCAGGTGCCCGATCTGGTGGGCGATGGTCCAGCCGGCGGCGGGCGTGTCCCGGCGCCAACCGGCCTCGTCCAGCTCGGCTACCAGGGTGTCGAGGTCCTCGGCTTCTGCGCGGAACGCCGCGGCGATAGACGTCATGTCCGCATCGTCGCACGGACGGCACCGTACCCGGCGTGCGTACGCTGGTGTGACGTGCACCATGGGACCCGGCCTCGCCCCGTTCCACCGACCTCCGTTCCACCTGCTCCCGTTCCACTGGCTCCACCGGCCCCGGGCCGCTTCGCCCTCGCCGCCGACCGCCCGACCCTCCGACGAAGGAATCCCATGACCGACTCCACGCACCGCACCCTGTCCGGCCGCACGATCCTCATGTCCGGAGGCAGCCGGGGCATCGGCCTGGCCATCGCGGTGCGCGCGGCCCAGGACGGGGCCAACGTTGCCCTGCTGGCCAAGACCGAGAGGCCGCACCCCAAGCTCGAGGGCACCATCCACACGGCGGCGGCGGCCATCGAGGCGGCCGGCGGGCAGGCACTGCCGATCGTCGGCGATGTCCGGGACGAGGCCTCGGTGACGCAGGCCGTGGCCCGCACCGTGGAACGCTTCGGCGGGATCGACGTCGTGGTGAACAACGCCAGCGCCATCGACCTGTCGAAGACCCCGGACCTGCCGATGAAGAGGTACGACCTGATGCAGGACATCAACACCCGCGGCTCGTTCCTGCTGGCGAAGACCGCGCAGCCGCACCTGGGCCGGTCCGGGGCAGCCCACATCCTCACGCTGAGCCCCCCGCTGAACCTGAACCCGCAGTGGGCCGGCCGGCACCTGGGGTACACGATCGCCAAGTACGGGATGTCCCTGGTGACCCTGGGCCTGGCCGAGGAACTCAGGGGCCAGGGGATTGCCGCCAACAGCCTCTGGCCGCGTACGACGATCGCCACCGCCGCGGTGCGCAACCTGCTCGGGGGCGAGGAGGTGGTGGCCCGCAGCCGGATCCCGGAGATCATGGCCGACGCCGCGCACGAGATCCTCACCCGGGACCCGCGCGAGTGCACGGGCCACTTCTTCATCGACGACGAGGTGCTCGCTGAGGCCGGGGTCACCGACCTCTCCCGCTACGGCGGCCCGGAGCAGACCCTCGAGCGGGACATCTTCCTGGACGAGTGACGGTGACGTCCGGGCGACCCGCCGGCCGGATGAGCGCCGCGGATAATGGCCGGATGGAGCCGTGGGAGATGCGTGAGTGGTACGCCGAGTACCTCGAGGCGTGCAACCGGCACGACCTCGAGGCCATCCGGTCGTTCATCGACCCCTCGGTGCGGCGTGCGCACCTGCCGGGCGGCGCCGATGCGTGGGTGGACGACGTGGCCGACCTCTTCCAGGCCTTTCCCGACTGGCGGTGGCGCCGCATCCAGCTCATCGTGGAGGAGGACCGCCTCGCCGTGCACCTGCGGGGGAGCGGTACGCACCGGGGTGCGTTCCGGGGCATCGCCCCGACGCGACGGCACGCCAACGTCGCCGAGTTCGCGATGTACCGCGTCGCGGACGGTCGGATCGCGGAGTACTCCGGGGTGGTCGACACGATGGAGCTGCTGACCCAGCTCGGCAGGACAGCGCCGTAACCGGTCGCTCCGCGGACGCGGCCCGAGGCGGTGCCGGCGCCGGGACCGGGTGGGTCAGCTCCGCGCCGTCTCGGTCTCCACGCGCTCCCCGGCCAGCAGTTCCATGGCCTGTTCCCGCAGGTCGACCTTGCGGACCTTGCCGGTGACGGTCATGGGGAACTCGTCGATCACCTTCACGTAGCGCGGGATCTTGTAGTGCGCGATCCGGCCCGAGCAGTACTCGCGCAGGGACTCCGCCGTGGGGGCTGCTGCCCCCTCGCGGATGCGGATCCAGGCGATGAGCTCCTCGCCGTACTTCTCGTCCGGCACGCCCACCACCTGCGCGTCGATGATGTCCGGGTGCGTGTAGAGGAACTCCTCGATCTCGCGCGGGTAGATGTTCTCCCCGCCGCGGATCACCATGTCCTTGATCCGGCCGGTGATCCGCACGTATCCCTCCTCATCCATCACGCCGAGATCCCCGGTGTGCATCCAGCCCTCGGCGTCGATCGCCTCGGCGGTCCGCTCGGGGTCGTTCCAGTACCCCTTCATCACGGCGTAGCCCTGGGTCTGCAGTTCCCCGGCCTGGCCGCGGGGCACGACCTCGCCCGTGGCCGGGTCCACGACCCGGATCCTCAGGTGGGCGCCCACCCGCCCGACGGTGCTGACGCGCCGCTCCAGGCTGTCCGACGTCGAGCTCTGGATCGAGACCGGCGAGGTCTCCGTCATGCCGTAGCAGATGGTCACGTCCGTCATGTTCATCTGCTCGATCACCTGGCGCATCACCGACTCCGGGCACGGCGAACCCGCCATGACACCGGTGCGCAGGCTGGAGAGGTCGTAGGACTCGAAGTCCGGCAGCCCCAGTTCGGCGATGAACATGGTCGGCACCCCGTACAGGGACGTGCACTTCTCGGTGGCCACGGCGTGCAGGGTCGCGGCGGGGTCGAAGCCGGGGGCGGGGATGACCATGGCCGCCCCGTGGGTGGTGGCCGCCAGGTTGCCGATGACCATCCCGAAGCAGTGGTAGAAGGGCACGGGGATGCAGATGCGGTCGGCCTCGGTGTACTCCACGCGCTCGCCGTCGAAGTACCCGTTGTTGAGGATGTTCCGGTGCGTGAGCGTCGCGCCCTTGGGGAACCCGGTGGTGCCGGAGGTGTACTGGATGTTGATCGGGTCGTCCGGGCTGAGGCCCGCCGCGACCTGCGCCAGCCGGTTCTCATCCGCGGCGGCACCGGCCAGGCCCCCCCACTCCGGGGTGCCGAGGATGACCACGTCCCGGAGCTCGGGGCAGTCGTCCCGGACGTCGGCCAGCATCCGCTCGTAGTTGGAGGTCTTGAAGGAGGATGCCGCGATCACCGTGCGGATGCCCGACGTCGTCAGCGCGTACTGCAGCTCGTCGCGCCGGTAGGCCGGGTTGATGTTGACCAGGATTGCGCCGATCTGCGCCGTGGCGTACTGCACCAGCGTCCACTCGGCCACGTTCGGCGCCCAGATCCCCACGCGGTCCCCGGTCCGGATCCCGGCCTCCAGCAGCCCGGTGGCCAGGCGCGCGACGTCGGCCGCGAACTCCGCGTAGCTCCAGCGCCGGCCGGTCTGGACCTCCACGAGCGCGTCGCGCTCGCCGAACCGCTCGACGGTGCGCGCCAGGTTCTGCCCGATGGTCTCCTCCAGCAGGGGGGTGTCGGTCGGGCCCTGGTCCTGAGAGGGTGCGGCGGTCGGCTGAGTGGTCATGGACGATCTCCTGGCGTTGCGGTGAGCTGCATCACAGTGGTGCGACGTCGGCCAGTTTAGTTACTGACCGCTAACCGGTCTAGACCCCGCCGATTCAGACCCGCCGGTCAGGCGCCCAGGACAGGACCGCAGGACAGGACCGCAGGACAGGGTGAGCCGGGGCGGGGAAGATGGATCCATGACCCCCGAACCCGTGGACGTGCTGATCATCGGCGCCGGACTCTCCGGCGTCAACGCCGCCTACCGGATCCGCGAGGCCTGCCCCGAGCTGTCCGTCCGGGTCCTCGAGGCGCGCGGGGAGACCGGCGGCACCTGGGACCTGTTCCGCTACCCGGGCGTGCGCTCGGACTCGGACGTGTACACGCTGACCTTCCCCTTCCACCCATGGACCGGCCGGGACACGATCGCCAGCGGTGAGCAGATCCGGCAGTACCTGCAGCAGGTCGTCCAGGACACGGGGCTGCGCGAGCACATCCAGCTGGACACCCGGGTCACCAGCGCGGACTTCTGCACCGACGAGGCCCGCTGGCACGTCCGTGCGGTGCGCGCCGGGCCGGCCGGTGGACGGCAGAGCGGTACACGGCCCGCTTCCTGGTCGCCTGCACGGGCTACTACGACGCCGAACACCCCCACGATCCCGGTTTCGACGGGGTCGAGGACTTCACCGGCACCGTCGTGCACCCGCAGCACTGGCCGCAGGACCTCGAACTCGCCGGCCGCCGGATCGCGGTCATCGGCTCCGGGGCCACCGCCGTGTCCCTGGTGCCCGCGCTCGTCGAGGCCGGTGCGCAGGTGGCCATGGTCCAGCGCACGCCCGGTTACGTGCTGGGCCTGCCGCGCCGGGACCCGCTGGCGGGCCTGGCCCGTCGGCTCCTGCCCCCGACGGCGGCGCACCGGGTGATGCGCGCGAGGAACGCCGCGATGCAGTGGGGCTTCTACCGCGCCTGCCGCCGGGCCCCTCGACTGATGCGCTCCGTGCTGAGGCGTCGCGCCGTCGCGGCCACCGGGTCCGAGGCCCTCGTCGACGAGCACTTCACCCCGCCCTACGACCCCTGGGAACAGCGTCTGTGCGTGGCCCCGCACGGGGACCTGTACGCGGCCATCCGGGCCGGGCGGGCCGGCGTCGTGACCGGTGAGGTCGAGCGCTTCGTACCCGAGGGGGTGAGGCTGGCCGACGGCCGGATCGTGGAGGCCGATGTCGTGGTCACCGCGACGGGGCTGCGGGTGCTGTTGCTGGGCGGGATCGAGGCGTCGGTGGACGGGGTGGGCATTGACCCGGCCGCGTCCTACGCCTACTACGGGGCGATGCTCAGCGGCGTGCCGAACCTGACGTTCTGCATCGGCTACGTCAACCAGTCCTGGACCCTGCGCTCGGACCTGACCGCCCGGTTCACCGCGCGCGTGCTGCGCCGGCTCGTGGACCGCGGACTGGACTCGGTGGTCCCGGAGGTGCCGGACGGCATTGGCCCCGGCCACCCGTTGATGGCGGACCTCCGCTCCGGGTACCTCGTCCGCGCGGCACACCTGATGCCCCGCGCCACCGACCGGTATCCCTGGGCGATGGCGCAGGACGTGGTCCGTGACGGCTGGGCCACCGGCCACGCCGACCTGGAGGTGGGGCTGTGCTGGAGCCGGACGGCCCGGGCCTCCCAACCCACTCAGGACGGGGCGGGACAGGACGGAGCGGGGCAAGGCGGGGCTGCCCAGGACGAGACTGTGCAGGACGGGGTCGTTCAGGACGGGGCGAGGCGGTCCAGGTGAGCAAGCCGGTCCTCGGCGCGGTCGAGGCGTTGGGGCACCTCGAGGTCCCACCACGCGTCACCGCGCTCACCGAGGCCCTCCTTGGCCAATTGGACCCGGTCCCGGGCGGCCCGCTTCGCGCTCTCGTCCCCGGCCGTGCGCACCGCCGAGCGCGCCCTGCCCAGGTGCGAGCGCAGGCGGGCGGCGGTCTCCTCGGGCAGCTCGGGGTCGGTGGCGCGCCACTTGCGGCCGTCCACCACGATGTACCGGCCGTCCTCGGTGCGCTCCATGATCGAAGCCTACGCGCGGACCACCGGGGCCGAACGGGCCGGGCGCACGGGGGAGGGCAACCTGGCGGGGGATCTCGCACTCCAGGCGGCCTGGTGGGAGGATGCGGAGGAACCATGACCAGAGAACCGGAGACGCTCATCGTGCCGGACGCCGCCGCCTGGCGGGCCTGGCTGGACGAGCACGAGTCGGAAGCGGACGGGGTCTGGCTGCTGCTGGCCAAGAAGGGGACCACCGCGCCGACGTCCCTGACCTATGCGCAGGCCCTCGACGAGGCACTGTGCAGCGGTTGGATCGATGGGCAGGCGAAGTCTGTCGACGCGCAGACCTACCGGCAGCGGTTCACCCCTCGGCGCAAGGCCTCGCTCTGGTCGCAGCGCAACATCGGCAAGGTGCAGGCGCTCACCGAGGCGGGCCGGATGCGACCACGCGGCCAGGCCGAGATCGAACGCGCCAGGGCCGACGGCCGGTGGGAGCGTGCCTATGCCGGCCCGGCGACCGCCGAGATGCCCGAGGACCTAGCCGTAGCCCTGGAGGAGTCGCCGCGGGCCGCGGAGACCTTTGCCACCCTGAACGGCCAGAACAGGTACGCGGTCCTGCACCGGGTCCTCACCGCGCCGAGCCCGGCCAGCCGGGCCAACAGGGTGGCGAAGCTGATCGGCATGCTGGAGCGCGGCGATACGCCGTATCCGCAACCGGGTTGATGCCTTGCCAGGGGGAGAGGATGGGGCGCCCCGTCTTCAGACGGTGATTCATTCCAGGATGGACATTTCCCCGGGTCCTCCCGGCCTGATGCGTCCATCCTGCGATGATTCCTGGTCGGCGCGATGGGTTCGGGCGGTGAGATCCGTCGAGATCCGCCGCGGTCTGCCAGTGTCGGGTTCCCGGTGGGGAGCGCCGACCCGGTCTGACATCATGAGATGGATGAGCACTCTCGACTTCGCCCGGGTGGCGTGATGAACCAGGTTTCCGACCCGTCGCCGGCGGCGGCCTCGCGCTTGACCTTCTGTGGGCTCTCCATCGCCTACGACCACCGGGTGCTCGAGCCCAGGCCGTGGACCGAGGCGCAGTCGCAGTGGGCGGCCGAACTGCTCCCCGACGCTCCCGCCGGTCCGGTGCTGGAACTGTGCGCCGGCGTCGGGCACATCGGACTGGGCGCCGTGCGCGAGGGCGACCGCGACCTGGTCATGGTCGACGTCAACCCGGTGGCCCGGGAGTTCGCGGTGGCGAATGCGGCCGCCAACGGGCTGGGTTCCCGCGTCGAGTTCCGGCTGGCCCGGATCGATGAGGCGCTCGGTGAGGACGAAC
>NZ_CALMQR010000084.1:0-13248 GCF_937871995.1 uncultured Citricoccus sp.
CCGGCCGGAGGTTCTCCGGCGGCGTCAGGGGCAGCAGTTCCCGCGGCGGGTGCGGATCGTCCCCCCGCTGCACCACGAGCCGGGAGAACACCTCGTCGATGGGGCCGGCCGAGTCCTCCTTGAAGGCGGCCTCTCCGCCGATCACGCCGCGCAGGAACCAGCGGGGACCGTCCACGCCGACGAACCGGGCGACGCGCCATCCCGGACTGCCGTCGGGCATCGCCGCGGGGATCCGGGCCAGCACCTCGGTGCCGAACGGTCCCTGCCGCTCCCCCACCTGGGAGTTCTCCGTGGCCGTGACCGACTGGACGATCTCGGCCCGGATCTCGTCCCAGATCCCGCCGGAGCGTGGCGCCGCGAAGGCCTGGGCCTGCAGGGAGGACTGGCCGAGGGTGAGGGTGGCGCCGATGATCCGCCTCGTGGACTCCTCGACGTCCAGGCGGACCTTCAGGTCCTTCACGACGGGCACGCGCAGCGACCCGAGGTCGATGTACCCGTCCAGCGCGGGCCGTTCGGAGACGTCGAAGGGACCGCTCGGGGAGGAATCGCCCGGCTCCCGGCCCCGGTCGTCCTGGAGTCCCTCCGGAAGGGTCACCGTCTCGATCTTGACGTTCAGGTTCCGGCCGAAGATCATCGCCCTGCCTGCCTCTCTTCCGTCACGCGTCTCTCATGGCCCGGCGCCCAGCGGGCAACCCCGTGGACGCGGCCTGTCCAGCTTAGGTCAGTCGCGGTGGACCGGCGAACGGTCCTGACCGGCGGTCTCAGAAGCCGCCGGTGGACCCGAACCCGGCCGCGCCCCGGTGGGAGGCGGGAAGTTCATCGACCGCCACGAACTGGGCCTGGGCCACGCGCTGGATGACCAGCTGCGCGATCCGGTCTCCACGGCGCAACCGGATCGTCTCCGCACGGTCCGTGTTCAGCAGGGGCACCTTGATCTCGCCGCGATAGCCCGCGTCGATGGTCCCCGGGGAGTTGACCAGGCTGAGGCCGTGGCGGGCCGCGAGCCCGGACCGCGGATGGACCAGGCCCACGAAGCCCTCCGGCAGCGCCAGCGCGACCCCGGTCGGCACGAGGGCGCGGGCGCCCGGGGCCAGCTCCACGTCCTGCGTGGTGCGCAGGTCCGCCCCGGCGTCCCCGGGCATCGCGTAGGAGGGGGGCTCGATGCCGTCGTCGAGCATCGTCAGGGCCACCACCGGACGGTCGAGGGCAGGCGGGTGCGTGGTCTCGGCTGGCTGATTCACGGGCGCCACTGTACCCGACCGGGGAATTTACGGTTCCGCGCCCCAAACGTGGGATTCTTGGAGGCATGCACGAATCCTCCTCCGCATCCCCGGCCGACTCCGGCGCGCGCCCCGCCGACTCCTCCGTTCTCTACGAGGAGCGACTGCGCCCGTCCGTGTGGATCTGGCTCATCGCGGTGATGATCTCCGCGCTGTCGATCCTGGTGTTCGTCCCGATCGGGCTGGAGATCGGCCTGGCGGCCGCCGTCGCCGTCTTCATCGTCATCGCCATCCTGCTGCGGGCGTCGACCCCGCGGATCGTGGTGACCGGCACGACCCTGCAGGTCGGCCGGGCGGGGATCGAGCGCGCCTACGTCGGTGAGGTCACCGGTTACCGCGGGGACGACGCGACCCACCAGCGCGGCCCGGCCCTGCACGGACTGGCGTTCATGTGCATCCGCGGCTGGATCGACCCCGTCGTGCGCATCCAGATCACGGACGAGAGGGACCGGACCCCCTACTGGCTGACGAGCACCCGGAACCCGGAGCGCCTCGTGGCCGTCCTCGGCGGGACCATGGCGCGGGACGCGGACGACGCCGCGCGCTGACGACCGGTGCCCGCGGACAACTCAGGCCGGCCAGGAGGACCTGGCCGGCCTGTCGCGTGCCTCGGGGCTGCCGCGGAATGCCGCTGCGGGGTGAGCGGGGCCGCTCAGCCCTCGCAGTCGGTGCAGTAGAGCATGCCGTTCTTCTCCTTGGCGACCTGGGACCGGTGGCGGACCAGGAAGCAGGAGGCACAGGTGAACTCATCGGCCTGGGCGGGCAGCACCCGGACCATCAGTTCCTCGCCGGACAGGTCGGCGCCGGGCAGCTCGAAGCCCTCGGCGGCCTCCGTCTCGTCGACGTCGACGGCCGCGGACTGGGTGTCCGTGCGGGTGCTCTTCAGTTCCTCGATCGAGCTCTCGGACAGCTCGTCCTCGTTCTTGCGTGGCGCGTCGTAATCGGTGGCCATGATGGGGTGTGTTCACGCTCCGCTGATGTGGCCGGCGGGGCCGACCGTGGATGGGATGTTGCGATGGTGACGCCGGGACCGCTGGGGAACCGGCCGGAAGACCGGTCTGACCGGCCACGTGACACCGGCCCGCGGGGCCCTGGGCGACCCCTTGACGGTCTGCACGTCGGTGAGATTGTTCCCTACGGCGTGGCCAAATCAAAATCGCCGTGAGCGTACAGTGGTGATCTGGACGGATGGATCCACGCCACACCGGTGGCACCGTCGTGCGCGGCCACCGGAATCGTGGCAAAGTCGGGGAGGGACCGTCCCATCCGCCCGTCGCGTCGGTTGCCGGGGGCGTCCCGGACCGACCCAAGCCGATCGTGGAGGACGAACATGCAGGAGCTCCGTCTCGTTGGTGTCCAGGAGGACGGCGGGCACCTGTTGCTGAGCAACGAGGACGGCGAGGAGTTCTCCCTCCCGGTGACCGACGCCCTGCGGGCCGCGGTCACCCGTCCGATCCACCGTCCCTCCGCCCAGGCCGCCGACGCCGCCGAGGGCGTGGTGACGCCCCGGGACATCCAGGCCCGTATCCGCGCCGGGGCCACCGCCGAGCAGGTGGCCGCCGAGTCCGGGGTGGACCTGGAGCGGGTGCGCAAGTACGAGGGCCCGGTGCTGGCCGAGCGCGACTGGATCGCCCAGCAGGCGCGTCAGGTGGAGGTCGCCGCGCCGCAGCCCGGACACGACCTCTACCGGGGCACCTTCGGCGAGGAGCCCGCCCTGCTCGGCGACATGGTGCGCCACCGGCTGGCCGTGCTGGGCATGGACGCCGGCACGGCCCACTGGGACGCCTGGCGGATGGGTGACGGCACCTGGACCGTCAGCCTGGACTTCTCCACCGAGGGCGCCGAGTCCGCGATCGGCGACCAGCCCCCGGCCCTGTGGACCTTCCGTCCCAGCAGCCGGCACCTCGACAACCGCAACCGCTGGGCGCAGGTGCTCTCGGAACTGGACCCGCTGGACGGTGCCTTCGGCACCCGCCGGCTCTCCGCCGTCGGGGACCGCCCCTTCAACGTGGAGGAGGACGAGGCCGGACCCGCGCCCGCCCCGGCCCCCGCGAGCCACGGACCGCGTCCCGCCGTGGACCAGGACTCGCAGGACGAGCTGCTGGACGTGCTGCGGGCACGCCGCGGCCAGCGCCTGGGCGTGGACGAGGAGGGTGACGACGAGCTCGCCCTGATGCTGACCCGGGACGAGCAGCCCCACCAGGGGACGCAGCGGCCCCGCCTCACCGTGGCCACCGCCCCCGGTGACGCCGGCCAGGAGGCCGGGTCCGGCACCGGCCGGGACGCGGGTACCGACGAGTCCGCCGTGGACGGCTGGGTCGAGGTCTGGGACGACGACGACGAAGAGGATCCGCGCTTCGGCACCCGGGGCGGGGACGCGACCGGACGGGACGAGGACGCGGACGGCGGCCAGGACGCCGACGGGCCGACCGAGGAGCATCCCGACCAGACGGCCATCGAGCTCGGCGAGGAGGAGCCGGAGAAGCCCGCGGCCCCGGTGGTCACGCCGGCCCCCGAGGCCAAGCCCGCGAAGTCGGCCAGGCCCGTCAAGGCGCGCCGGCCGTCGGTGCCCAGCTGGGACGAGATCGTCTTCGGACGCAAGAACGACTGACGGCCCGGCCGGCCGGCGCCGGGCGGCGCAGGGGGCCGGCCTGAGCAGCGGGCCGGTCTAGCGCAGGGGCCGGTGCAGCATCAACAGCGGCACCTCGCGCTCGGCGCGGGTGGGCGAGCCGTGGTGCCCCACCATCTCGAAGGCCGCCGGGGCCGCGCGGCGTCCGTCGTACAGGGCCACCGGTCCGTGCGCGGCGACGAGCAACTCGCCGATGCGCGGCGTGACCCGGTCCTCGGTGACGCCGAACCAGCCGGCCTGCAGGGCCTGGTCGCGGGTCAGGATCCAGGCGTGCTCGCCGAAGGCGGCCTGCCAGGCGAACGTGGTCCGTTCCCGCACGGCCGGGCCGGCGTCGGGAGCGAAGTGCAGCTGGACGAACCGGGGTTCACCGGCGGTGTGCTCGACGCCGTCGACCAGGGCGGGCATCGCGGAGTAGTCGATCCGCCCGGGCTCCGGGACGTCCACCATGCCGTGGTCCCCGGTCAGCACCAGGACGGTGTCCTTCGGCACGGCCTGGCTGAGCCGGCGGGCCGCGGCGTCGATCTCCTCGAGCGCGTAGAGCCACTTCTCGGACCCGGTGCCGTGCTGGTGCCCGGCCTTGTCGAGCTCGTTCAGGTACAGGTACAGCAGCACCGGCCCCTTCGCCCCGTGCAGCTGCTCGCGGGCGTGCTGGAACCGGGCGTGCAGCGTGGTCCCGCCGACGAAGCGGGACCCCCGCAGGGACGCGCTGGTCAGGGCGGAGCCCTCGAAGGCCGGCAGGGACACGGTGACCGGTTCCACCCCGGTGTCGGCGAGCCGTTCGAAGACCGTGGCCTGAGGCTGCCAGCGCAGCGGATCGGTCTGCGGGTCCCAGCCGCCGAGCTGGTTGATGACGGTGTTCCGGTCGGGGTCGAGCACGTCGTAGCCGACCAGGCCGTGCCGTCCCGGTTCCAGCCCGGTGCCCAGGCTGGACAGGGAGGCCGCGGTGGTGGTGGGGAACGCCGACTGCAGGGTGGTGGAGTCCCGTTCCAGGACGGACCGCAGGTACGGCGCATGGCCGCCGTAGCGCTTCAGCAGGGCCTTCCCGAGCCCGTCGACCATGACGACGGCGACCCGGCGGGTCCGCGGCAACTGCAGTGCGTTGGTGAACCCGGGGGCGCCCAGGGCCGCGGCGGCCGAGGTCAGGACGCCGGCCAGCGACCGGCCGGCGTACGGGGGTCCGGACGGGATCGGTGGAGTGGACGTCACCGCCCGGTCCGCTCCCGGTCCGCATCGACGGTGGCGCGCCGCAGTTCGCGGTAGAAGGCCAGGGCGGCGTCGACGGCGCGCTGGCCCTCGGCCTCGGCGGCCACCCGCAGCACCAGGTCCTCGCGCGCAGAGGTGCCGGTGTACCCGTGGTCGGCGTCGCAGTTGGGGTCCGCGCAGGCCGCCGGGGCCAGGTCGATCCGCTGTCCCCCGGCCCAGGTCACGGACAGGGTGACCTCGGCCACCGGGTCCCCGCGGCGGAAGTCCTGGGGCTGGGGGTGGACCGTGGTGGCCACCACCGAGTCGATACGCCGCAGCGGGACCACCTCGGTGGACACCTGGGCCATGACCTGCTCGCCGGCGTCGTCCAGGGCGTGGTCGTCCAGGTGCAGGGCCGCCATGATGTCCCCGGCCAGGGCGAGCACCGTGATGTGCCGGTGGATCTCGTCGTAGTCGAAGTGCGTGTCCACGTGCACCAGGTGGCTGGTGACGGTGCGCCCGTCCAGCACGGAGTCCAGGACGTCCGCCACCAGCTCCGGGTAGAAGCCGGCGCGCTCGAGGTCGGCCCCGAGGCTGGAGGGCCCGCCGCCCGCGCCCGACGCCGGTGCGACCGGGCGGTGGACCGGGCCCGGCGCGTCCTGCGGCTCCGGTGGATTCGCACCGGAGTTGTCCGCGGCGCCCGAGGAATGGTGCCCGGACGGGTGCTGGCCGGAGCCGGGGTTCCTGCGCAGTGGAGTCATGCCGTCCATGCTATCGGCCCCGCCCGGTGCCGGCGGTGTCCCGCAGCGGGCGCCGGTGCCCGGTATCCGGTGCCGCCTGTCCGGTGGTGGCCTCCGGTCCTGGCCACCGCGGCCGGTTCAGCCGCGCATGGCCCGGCGCGCGGAGTCCGTGCGCTGGGCCGCGTTGGCCACGTCCACCTCGGCGGAGAGCACCGTGATCCCGCGGTCTGAGGCCAGCACCGGGTTGAACCGGACCCGGGCGACCTGCGGGTGGTCGTCCTTCAGTGCCGCGATGCGCGCCAGCAGGTCCTGCAGGGCGGCCGTGTCAACCTCGGGAAGGCCCCCGTAGCCGAAGAGCTTGGCCGCGGCGCGTGGTGCGCGGATCATCCGCTCCAGGTCCTGGTCGGTCAACGGGGGCACGAGGTGGACCCAGTCGTCCAGCAGGTCCACGGCATCCCCGGCGATGCCGAAGGACACCACCGGGCCCAGCAGCGGGTCCTCCAGGGCGGTGATGATGCAGGCCTGCCCCGAGGGGGCCATGGACTGCACCTCCAGGCTGGGGCTGCCGTAGGGCTCGAGGATGCCGCGCATCTGGGCGACGTTGCGCCGCAGGGAGGGGGCATCCACGATGTTGAGCCGGACCCCGCTCAGGTCCAGCCGGTGGCGCAGGTAGGAGTCGACGGCCTTGACCGCCACCGGCCAGCCCAGCCGATCGGCTGCCGCCACGGCCTCATCCTCGGTGGTGAACCGCTCCGAGGCGAGGACCTCGATGCCGTAGCAGCCCAGCAGTTCCCGCGACTCCTCCGGGGAGAGCCGGACGAGGTCCGTCCCGGTGGCCCGCGCGGTCCAGCCGTCGAGCAGGGCCTCGGCCCGGTTCCGGTCCACGCCCTGCGGTTCCACCGCCACCCCCTCCTCGGCTTGGCGCCAGTCGCGGTAGTGCACCAGTCGGGACAGCACCCGGGCGGCCTGCTCCGGGGAGGAGAACACCGGCAGCCCGCGCTGCAGACCGCCGTCCTCGGTCGCGGGGGCGGACCGGCGCAGGGTGGCCGACTGGTAATCGGGGTCCAGCACCCCGGTGAAGGAGGCCAGGACGGGGACACCGGATCCCCGGGCCGCGTCCTCGACCACGGACGCCAACCGGTCCGCGTCGCCGGACTGCTGGTGCATCCCCGCCTGGGTGACCACGAGCAGGGCGTCCACGGTGCCGCCGTCCACGGCCGCGCGGACAGCCGCGCCCAGGGCCTGTTCGGCATCCTCCACCAGGTGCTCGGCGTCCATGCCGGGCACGTCCATGGTCGCGGCCACGGTCAGCCCGTGGCGCTCGGCGGCGTCGGTCACCACCCGGTTCAGGGCGAGCGAGTTGCCCAGCACCCCGACCCGGTTGCCGGCCGGCAGGGGCTGGCAGGCCACGGTCTGCATGAGGTCCATGAGGTCGTCGTGGTTGTCCACCTGGATGACGCCGGTCTGCTCCAGCATCGAGTCCACGGCCCCGGCCGGCGCCTGGGTGGTCCGGGTCTCGTGGCCGGGGGGCAACCGCCGCCCCATCACGTCCGAGCGCGCCACCACCACCGGCTTGCTCCGGGACAGGCGCCGGGTGATCCGGGAGAACTTGCGCGGATTGCCGAAGGACTCCAGGTAGACCCCGACGGCGGCCGTGGCCGGATCGTCCTCGAAGTACTGCATCGCGTCGTTGCCGGAGACGTCGGCCCGGTTGCCGGCGGAGACCATGGAGGACAGGCCGATGCCGCGACGGTGGGCCGCGGCGAACAGGGTGGCCCCGATCGCGGCCGACTGGGAGAACAGGCCCACGGAACCCCGGGCCGGCAGGAACGGCGAGACCGAGGCGTTGAGCGAGACGGCCGGGGAGGTGTTCACGATCCCGGCGGAGGCGGGTCCGATCACCCGCATGCCGTTGGCCCGGGCATGGCGCACCAGCTCCCGCTGCCGGACCAGGCCGTCGCGGCCGGCGTCGGCGTACCCGGCGGTGACCACCAGCAGGCCCTTGACGCCGTGCCGGGCACAGTCCCGGACCACCGCGGGGATCTCGTCCACGGGCACCGCCAGCACCGCCAGGTCGACGGGGCCGGGCACCTCGGCCAGGGTGGACCGGGAGATCATCCCGGCCAGTTCCAGGGCCTCGCGGTTGATGCCGTAGACCGGGCCGGTGTATCCGCTCTCGATGATGTTCTGCAGCAGCGAGAAGCCCACCGATCCCTGCTGCCTGCTCGCGCCGATCACGGCCACGGACTCCGGGGCCAGCAGCTCGGCCAGTGATCGCGCCTCGGCGCGGTGCTCGCGCGACTCCATGACCGCCCGGACCTTGGCCGTGGGGTCGATCGAGAACTCGACCGCCACCACGCCGTCGTCGAACCGGCGGGAGACCTCGAACCCCGAGTCCTGGAACACGGAGAGCATCTTCCGGTTCTCCGGCAGGACCTCGGCGGTGAACCGGCGGATACCGTTCTCCCTCGCCGCCACGGCGAGGTGCTCCATGAGGATCGACCCGATGCCCTTGCCCTGGGACGCGTCCGAGATGTTGAACGCGACCTCGGCCTCGAGCGGGTCGTCCAGCCGGTCGTAGCGGCCGATGCCCAGGATCTCCTCGCCCCGCAGCACCACCAGGCCGACCCGGTCCCGGTAGTCCACGTGGGTGAACCGGTCCAGTTCCTTCTTGGACAGGGTGGACTTGAAGGTGAAGAAGCGCAGGTAGATCGAGCTCTGCGACTGGCCCTCGTGCATGCGCAGCAGGCCGGAGGCGTCATCCGGGGTGACCGGCCTCAGATGGGCCGTGGTGCCGTCCCGCAGGACGACATCCGCTTCCCAGTGGGACGGATATTCGGGAGTTCTCGACGTCTCGCCCATAGGATCACAGTAGACAATTCCCGTCCTGCACGCTGTGCCGCGACGACCATCCCCCACAAGGACACCCGCAGACCCCATGGCCCGAACCCCCAAGAAGACCTCTGCCCCGGCCTCCGAGGCCATCCCCCTCGAGCAGGAGAACATCGTCGACATCGATGTCTCCGCCGAGATGGAGACCTCGTTCCTGGAGTACGCGTACTCGGTGATCTACTCCCGGGCGCTGCCGGACGCCCGGGACGGGATGAAGCCGGTGCAGCGACGCATCCTGTACATGATGAGCCAGATGGGTCTGCGCCCGGACCGGGGCCACGTGAAGTCGGCCCGCGTGGTGGGCGAGGTGATGGGCAAGCTGCACCCGCACGGCGACTCGGCCATCTACGACGCCATGGTGCGCCTGGCCCAGCCGTTCTCGCTGCGCCTGCCGCTGGTGGACGGCCACGGGAACTTCGGCTCGCTCGACGACGGCCCGGCCGCCCCGCGCTACACCGAGGCCCGGATGGCCCCGGCCGCCCTGGCGATGACGGCCTCGCTCGACGAGGACGTCGTGGACTTCGTCCCGAACTACGACAACCAGTTCCTCCAGCCGGCGGTGCTGCCGGCCGCCTTCCCCAACCTGCTGGTCAACGGCGCGTCCGGGATTGCGGTGGGGATGGCCACCAACATGGCCCCGCACAACCTCCGGGAGGTGGTGGCCGCCGCCCAGCACCTGATCGCCCACCCGGAGGCCACCCTCGAGGAGCTGATGCGGCACGTGCCCGGTCCCGACCTGCCCTCGGGCGGCCGGATCGTGGGGCTCGACGGCATCCGGGACGCGTACGCCTCCGGCCGCGGCTCGTTCAAGATGCGGGCGAAGGTGTCCGTCGAGCAGGTGACGCCGCGCAAGACCGGACTGGTCGTCACCGAGCTGCCCTACGGGGTCGGACCGGAGAAGGTGATCGAGAAGATCAAGGACGCGGTCAACGCCAAGAAGCTCACCGGCATCTCGGACGTCCTGGACCTCACCGACCGCCGGAACGGCCTCAAGCTCGTCATCGAGCTGAAGTCCGGGTTCAATCCCCAGGGCGTGCTCGCCCAGTTGTACAAGGCCACGCCGATGGAGGAGTCCTTCGGCATCAACAACGTGGCCCTGGTCGAGGGCCAGCCACGCACCCTGGGCCTGCGGGAGCTGCTGCAGGTCTACGTGGAGCACCGGCTGGACGTGGTGCGCCGGCGGACGGCCCACCGCCTGGGCAAGAAGAAGGACCGCCTGCACCTGGTCGAGGGACTGCTGCTGGCCCTCGTGGACATCGACGAGGTCATCCAGATCATCCGCTCCTCGGATGACACCGCGGCCGCGCGCACCCGGCTCATGGGCGTCTTCGACCTCACCGAGATCCAGGCCAACCACATCCTGGAACTGCGGCTGCGGCAACTGACGAAGTACTCCAGGATCGAGCTGGAGGCCGAGCAGGACGAGCTGCGCGCGGCGATCGAGGAACTCGAGGCCATCCTGGCCTCGGACGAGCGGCTGCGCGCGCTGGTCTCCGCAGAGTTGCAGGACGTGGCCGACGAGTTCGGCGACGACCGCCGGACCGTCCTGCTGGAGTCCGAGAACATCGCCGCCCCCTCCCCCACCGCCGGGGCCGTGCGCGCGGGCACCGCCCAGGCGGCGCTGCCCGGCACTCCCGGTTCCGATCCGCTGATGGTGGCCGACACCCCCTGCCTCGTGGTGCTCACCACCGCCGGCCAGCTGGCCCGCACGGTGGACGACACGCCGCTGGTCCCGGGGGGCCGCCGCCAGCGCCACGATGCCTACCGCTCGGTGGTGGCGACGTCGGCCCGCGGGGAGATCGGCGCCCTCACCTCCAGCGGCCGGATCCAGCGCGTGCAGGTGGTGGACATCCCGTCGCTGCCGGATGCCTCGCCCACCCCGAACCTGACCGCCGGGGTCAAGGTCAAGGACTTCCTGACCCTGCAGCGCGGGGAGTCGCTCGTGGCCCTGGTGCCCCTGGACACCGTGCTGGCCCTGGGCACGAGCCAGGGCGTGGTCAAGCGAGTGAACCCCGACTGGCCGCTGAACCGGGACGACTTCGAGGCGATCACGCTCAAGGACGGTGACGAGGTGGTCGGGGCCGGGCCGGCGCCCGGCGACGACGACCAGTTGGTCTTCATCACCCGCACCGGCCAGCTGCTGCGCTACGCGGCCTCGCTGGTCCGCCCGCAGGGGCGCACCGCCGGGGGGATGGCCGGCATCAAGGTCGCCGCGGGCGACGCCGTGATCGCGTTCTCCGCCGTCCCCGCCGCCGCGGCGGCCGACGATGCCGCGGAGCCCGGACGGGCCGTCGTCGTGACCGTCACGAAGGGCGAGCAGACCCTGCCCGGCACCGTCGCCGGCTCGGTCAAGCGCACCCCGCTGGCCGAGTACCCCGCCAAGGGCAGGGCCACGGGCGGCGTGCGCGCACACCGGTTGCTCAAGGGCGAGATGGAACTGGCGCTGGCCTGGGCCGGGGCCGGACCCGCCGTGGCGGCCACCGCCACGGGCGTCGCGCGCGCCCTGCCGGCCGAGTACGGTTCCCGCGACGGCTCCGGACTGGCCATGGACCAGGTGATCGAGGCGGTCGGCGCCGGGGCCTCCCCGGAGCGGGCCGGGACGGCGGCGGGGACGGAGCCCGTGGCCACGGGCGCCGGCCGACCGGCCGTCCAGCCCCGCGAGGACGCCCTGCCCTTCGCCGACGACTCCGGGGTCACCACCGGGGACTGAGGGTCGAGGGCCCCGGAGCCGGGTGGCGGAACACCGGACACCGGATCACCCCAGGCGCACGGCCGCCGTCCCCGCCGCCGCGAAGCGGGCGTCGTGGGTGACCATCACGGTGGTCTTCCCCCGCAGGGCACGACGCAGGTCCGCCACCAGCGCCGCGGCCTCGTCGGCGCCCAGGTGCGCGGTCGGCTCGTCCAGCAGCACGACGTCGGCCCGGGCCAGCAGCGCGCGGGCCACGGCGACCCGCTGGCGCTGGCCTCCCGAGAGGTAGTGCCCGGACGGGCCCAGTCTGGTCCGCAGGCCGTCCGGGGCGGAACGGAGCCAGTGGCCCAGGCCGACGAGGTCCAGGACCCGCTCGAGTTCGGCGTCGTCGGGCCGGTCGGCGGGGTCCCGCGCCAGGGCGAGGTTGGCGGCCAGGGTGGAGTCGAAGAGGTAGGCCTCCTGGGGGCACCAGGCCACGGCTCCCAGGGCCTGCCCGGTGGCCCGCGGCGTGGCCCGCGGCGCTGCCGCCACGTCCAGCACGTAGCGGCCCTCCCGGGGCGGGAGGAACCCGAGCAGCACGGCCAGCAGGGTCGACTTCCCGGACCCGGACGGGCCGGTCACCACCACGAAGTCACCGCGGTGGGCGCGCAGGTCCAGCCCACGGAACACGTCCGTCCCGCTGCCGGGGTACCGCACGGTGAGCCCGGACAGCCGGATGCCCTCGACGCCGTCCCCGTCCCGCGCGCCGGCCGCCGCGCGGAGCTCCACGCCCGCACCGGGGTCCGTCATCGCCTCCTCGTCGAGCAGCGGCGCGGTCTTGGCGAGCTGGCGGCGCAGGATGGCGCTCTCCTGGCAGGCGGTGCTGTACAGGCCCAACGGCTCGGCCAGGGCCAGCATCAGGAACACCACCATGGCGGTCACCGGGGCCGTCACCCCGTGGGTGAAGCACAGGACCATCGCCTGGACGGCGGCCCAGCCGGAGAGCAGCACGACGAGTCCCTGTCCCAGGCCGGCCGCCACCGCGTTGCGCCTCAGGGGCCGGTCGGCGCGGAGGTCGGCGGCGGCGAACCGGTCCCCGGCCAGTCCGGCGGTCCCGTTGCCGGCCAGGTCGGCCGCCGCCGTGAACAGGGCGGAGGTGCGGCGCAGCAGACCCGTCCGGTGATCGGCCAGGGCCCGGGTGGTGTGCCGGTCCGCCAGGCCCACCGCGACCGGGACCACGACGAAGCCCACCAGCCCGGCGACGGCGGCCGGCCACCAGGCGGCGGGGGCCATCAGCACCACGATGACGAGGGTGACGAGCCAGCTGAGGATGGCGGCGGGGATCGGCACGACGACCCTCGGGACGGCGTCGCGCAGCTCGTCGACGTCCGCCACCAGCACGGACAGTGTGCCGCCCGAACGGGTCAGCCTCCCCCATTGGCCGGCATGGGAACCGAGGGTGTCCCAGAGCCGCAGCCGCAGGCGGTTGGCCCACCCCAGGACCGCATCATGCGTGTCGAGCCGATCGAGGTAGCGGAACAGCGCGCGGCCGATCCCGAAGAACCGGACCATGACGATCACCGAGAGCAGGTAGAGCACGGGAGGCTGGTAGGCGGCCTGCACAATCAGCCAGCCGGACAGTCCGGACAGCAGCGCGGCGGCCAGCGTGGCGGCGGCGGCCCACAGCACCCCGCCGATGAACCTCCGCTCGGTCAGCGGCAGGATCGCCAGCCACCGCCGCCACCGCCGCCACCGGCCGCGCCACCGGTCCCGGATCCCGGCGGCCGGCGTGCGGTCGGGGCCGTGGGCATCCCGGCCCCGGCCGGCCGCCACCGGGTCCTCGTCCGCGGCGGGGAG
>NZ_CALMQR010000085.1:0-4987 GCF_937871995.1 uncultured Citricoccus sp.
TCGAATCCTGCAACGGACTCGAGGGGCACCTGCTGACTCATATTCCTAGCCTTATCCATCCAGGCGGCACCGCAAAACCACTGATGATCCAGGACCGGGTGGCTCCCAGACTCACTCGGCTGCTCGCCCTCAGTCGTCCCTGTATGGGGATCCCCCTCCGGCATAGGAGTTCGGCGGCATGATGGGACGACGACCGGAATGGAGTGACCATGAATGATGCCGCCACGAGCCTGTCGGCTCTCATCACGTCCAAGCGGAGACTCTTCGCTCCCGAACAGATCGAGGCCACGGTCCACGCCACCGACGGAAACGCCACCCGCATCTTCCACGTGGTCGCCCGGACCCCGGCCGGCGAATACCGCGGCACCAACGACGACGAATCCGTCAGCTACAACCCCCACACCGGTGAACTGGTCCTCGAGCCGGCGGACGCCCCGCCGCTGCGGACGCACCGCGACGAGTTCCCGATGTCACACCCGGCGCTGGCCATGTTCAGCCCCCTGGACCTCCCCATCTGGGACGCCTCCACTAACTACGAGGTTGTGGATGCCTGGCGCAACGGGGACAGCGTCCGGCTGGAGTTCGCCGGCCAGGTTGGGTGTGGCCACGCGATCGTGGACCTGGAGAACCACGTCGCCGTGGAACTGCGGTACCGGGACTGGCTGTACACGGTGCGTGACCTGTCCACCACGCTCCACGGCGACCTCGGCAGGACGGCTTGGGACTGACCGCCGCGCACGGGAACCACGCGGTCGGTGCACGTAGGGGGGATATCCCCGGGCGGCTTGCCGAAGTTCTTTGCGGCGCAGGGATGGTTAGGAGAAATCGGAGTACCGTGCCGAGCCGTCGGTGTACTTGTAGCCGATGGGGAACTGCTCGATGATGACATGCCCTGGAAACTCGTCCTGAATCTCTTCGGCGAACTCACTGGCGTCGCTCGGGTCGTCGAACACCCCCAAGACGACGTTGTCAGGCATTTCGTCCTGCTGCACGATCCATACCCGGCGCCCGCGCCTCCGCCACCTCATGCCGCCAGCATAGGTTTCAGCGCGCGGGAGTCCGAGGCCGAGCCTCCGCACCGTAAGGGGATCCCTCGCCGGGACGGCGTTGGCGAACTGCATCTTGGCCCATCCTCGGGCCGGTGGGGGTTCTGCTAGCGGGACGTTTGGCATGTAGTAGACAGAAGGTTCGCGGACCAGATCCTGGAATTCAGGAGAAACAAGTTACTGTGACGTCCGACCCGATTCAGACATGCGTCTTGCTGGCCTTATGCTTCGGGAGCACGCGATCATCGGAGGTTGGCATGACGGAAAATCCGCGGCAGGAGCGACGCATCGAGGCCCTGGTCTTGTGCATAGTCGGCTTTGGGTTTGCCCTGTCAGTGGCTGCGGTGAACGCGCTATTTTTCCCCGGTGAGTCGTTCTGGGACAACCTGCAGCCCGGCGTGGGTTTCGCCCTCGGACTAGTGCTTGCCTATCCGATCCTTAAGTGGAGGGCTCGCCGGAAGCGTTAGCACCTCATGCCCTGTGCGCTGCGGTTCATGGGACCGGTCGGTATGTGCAGTCGAAATCCGACATCTGCGCCGTCGACCACGACTCTCCTGCGGGTCGAGTCAAGACCGGCGACTCGCTGAAGGATCCCGCTACGGGATGGCTTTGAGGTCGGAGAAGCTTGCCGTCTTGATGAGAGCGCGGTGACCAGGGGTTGAGGCCCCCGGGCCAGTACCCAATATTGGGAGGACCCAGTATGGCCTCCTTCAGGAAGAGCGTTGATGAGACGACTAAGTGACACGACGATTCGCCAAAGAGGGCGCCTGATGTTCTGGCTCTACATGCTTCCCATTGGAACGTGTTTCATTTTCGGACTGGCCATACACCACTGGGGGATCGTCATTGCGGCGCTGATCGCCGCTGTCTTTTGGGTCGGCTTCTTGTTGCACAACGAGAAGAAGACACGGGATGACCCGCCGCACGCGAACTACTGAGCCTCCAGGTTTCCCTGTTCCAGAACGCTATATCGACTACCAGCAGCGCGAGCGTCCAAAACCCAATCACAGCCTTGGTGAAACGATCACTGGAATCCGCCCAAAGGTATCTGACCGTCTGCGTACCGTGGCATCCGTTTGGGGATCGCCTCGTGGGACGGTCCAACTGTGTGCATCGGGAAGGACTGGCGGTGGGAGCACTGGGTGTTCATCCGCTCCGCTCGTCCGGGTCCAGCCGGGCCCGGTGTTGACCTTCGAAGAAGGCTGGCGGGGAGAACCACTCGCTAGGGCGGGGAACGTTCCCACTTCCGTGAGGCTCGGGCTGGCCTGGTGTCGATCCGGAAAGCTCGGCGACTGGAGAAGGCTGCGGGGGCGCCCCGGCGCGGCCGATCATCCAGCCGGCCAGGAACGAGGCGATCTCCACCGGCGTTCCGTCCGGAACATACCAAAGACCGGGACCTTCTTGGACGGATCCCGGCTCTCGTCCGCGCTGGATGCGGTCCTCGGTGGAGTATTGACCGTTGAAGATCAGGATGGCGGTGATGTGCCGGTACTCGAGATAGACCAGCCAGTAGTCGCGTTCTTGGATGTCAGCGTCGGCCTCGACCACCGAGTGGTCCGTCAGCAGCTCGACCACGCGTTCGATGACGAGCATTACCGGGCTCGCTCCATAGTGGGGCCGAGGTTCTTGACCAGGAGGTGATCGCGTTCGGTCTCATGCCGGACGGCTCCCTCGGCGGTGATCCAGTCGTACTCGCTGACGTCGACGACCCCAGTGGGGCGGTAGCCCAGGCGGCGGTACAGGCGCTCGGCGTCCGGGTTGTCATCGGCGACGCCGACCGCCATCTGGCGCCGGCCGGTCTGTGATGCGAGGGCCTCGGCGGCGGTGATCAGGGCGCTGCCCACTCCTTGTCCGCGGTACGCGTCGCGGACTTGCAGGTGGTTCAGTTCCACCGCCTCGGGGTACGCGGCCCGGGCGTTGGATCCGATGCACCCACCCCACTGCAGTACTCCGGAGCCCAGTGGCTCCTGATCCTGCCACGCGACCAGAAAGGTGGTCTGGCCGGCCCGCTGGCGGCCGTGGTGTGCCTCGTGGACTCCGCCGGGCGTCCTCCAGCGCGCGCACAACACGCTCAGGTCCGCGTCGGTGCAGGGGCGAATATCCATTCCCCCATTCAACAAGACGCGCCCGAAAAGGGATCCTCCTGCGGGCACAAGGTGGATGGTGCTTTTGCGCTCCTTTAATGGGCTAGAACTAGGGCGTGCCTCCCTATGTCGAAGCTACCGACCAGGTCTCCAATGGCTGGGGCAGACCTCGATGACGATTGGCGCCGAAACTCCGGCGAGAACTCGCTGAACCAGGGGCACACTTAGCTGAATGGAAGAACCACAAATGGGACCCCCTACCCCTGCTCAATCTCGACTCCTCGCGGAGCTCGTGAGAGTTGCGGAGGGCTACGCCGCAGTACTTCGCCAGCAGTTCACTGACTGCAAAACCCGTCCCAAAGAATACTGCGAGGAATGCTTTGAGTTATCAGTGGCGGCCCAGACGCCGCCGTTGCCGCCAGAAGCGGAAAATCCCTTAGTTTTTGACGCTTCGACTTCCGACCCTTCTCAAACCGCACTGTTGGTGATGCTGTGGCATGAGGGAAGGCGTGTCGATGACTTGGAAATTTCATATCTTGAAGAACACCCACCGATTGCTTCCCTAAGCATCAACTCCTTGCTTCACGAGGATGCCGACTGAACTCCTCAGTTGGCGCCGTGCCTACCGTTGCCCAGCATCGCGACGAACTCGGCGCCATCCCTGAGGGCGTGTCCCCCACAGGGATCCCGCTAACGGACATCCCTGCGCCCATGGACGGTGCCGCCATCAAGCGATCACAGAAGACCGCCGTTTAGCGATCAATTTTCATTTCACGCGTCCAGGCAAAGCTGTTACGAGTCAGCATGAGGCGGTCGGCACCCACGTGAAGTCGGTCCCGGAGAACTCGGTGTACTCCCAGTTGTCAGCTGTCCTGTACCGCAGCTTGAGCCGGTCCAGGCTCGCCGGCCTCGCCAACCCGTCCCCCTCGACCTGGACGATCAGGTTGACCTCCTCGCCGGCGCCAACCGTGTACCGCAGCGGTTCGGGGGACAGCTGCGGCCACGGCATCTCTGGGTCGGCCAGGTCGCGGTTGCCGGCCATGAACCCGTCGGCGTCCGGGTTCACCGGGGCCACCCCGGAGGCCACGAGCTCGACGCCTGCCGGGTTGACCAGCTCGATGCCGGTCAGGGTGATGGACTCACCGGTGGGGTTCCGGACTCGCTCCCCGAGGAAGTACGGCTCTTGGAGAACGGAGTCCGGCACGCAGTAGTGGACTCCGGTGCGCCAGATCGCGGCGTCCACCCCAAAGCCCAACGGTCCGATGGTGCCCTCGGCCACGGCGCATCCGGTCATCGCGCCGCTGAGCATGGCTGTGACCGCGGTGGCGGCCCAGCGAGTCTTAGTCACCATGGTCCACCCACGGGACTGCGTCCAGGTCGGTCAGTCGCCAGCTGTGGGTGTCCGCGGGGTGGAGTATCCCCTCGCGCGCGTGCTCGTCACCCTGCTGCTCGATTTCTACCCTGGTGACTAGTGTGACCTGCGCATTCTCGGACATCGTCATGGTGCCAACCTATAGATGACTACGGGCGCTGTCTTGTGTCAGCAACCACAAACTCCGGCAGGTCGGTGGAATGCGGAATGGTGAGACGCTTCCACGGTCAAATGAGAACTCGCGCTATAAAGGGGTCGCCCTGGCTCATCCTCGGCCGTTGGTCGACCCGGTATACCGATCCGCGTTCAACGTTCCACAGGCACGTCGTTGGATTCCTGCAGGACCAAAGGCGCACGGGCGCCACCCCTAGACGGAGAGGCCGCACCGTGCGTATGCGCTCCAATGGTCGATCCTCTTATGGACGCCAAGGGGACTGCTGCACCGATAGGTGACAGGGTGGGTCAGGCTGCCTAAGCGGCAGCTG
>NZ_CALMQR010000086.1:0-7490 GCF_937871995.1 uncultured Citricoccus sp.
TGGTGCCCCCGGTGGGACTCGAACCCACAACACAGCGATTTTAAGTCGCTCGCCTCTGCCAATTGGGCCACGGGGGCGGACGGCCGCGGCCCGGAACCCCTCAAGGGTACCGGGCCGCGGCGCGTGATCGGTGCGCCTGACCCCGCGGACCACGTCCCCAGGCGGTGCACCGCGGGAGCGCGGGGCTCCCGGACGGTCAGGCGTTCTCGTACTGCTCGGCGTGGCCGATGGCCTTGCGGCCCGAGAACCGGCCCGGCTTGAGTTCACCGCCGGCGGCCTCGAGGAAGGCGTTGTGCGGGGTCTCGAGCTCCTCGATCGCGGTGGTGTCCCGGCCGAAGATCGCGTTCAGGGCCCAGTTGGTGATCACGCGGGCCTTGCGCTCGTAGGTGGGCATGGCCATGCCGTGGTAGCCACGGTGGGCCATCCAGGCCGGGATGCCCGAGATCTTCAGGCCCATCGGGTTGCCGACGCCCTTGCCGACGCCCAGGCCCGCGACGGCACCCAGGGACTTGTGGACGTACTCCTCCACGGCGCCCTCGCCGAAGCGGACGGCCAGCAGGTTGGCGGCGAGGCGACGGGCCTGGCGCACCGCGTGCTGGGCGTTGGGGACGCAGTGGCCGCCCGGCCCGTCGCCGGTCAGGTCCGGCACCGCGGCCACGTCGCCACAGCTCCAGGCGCCCTCGAGGACGCCGTCCTCGCCGTCCTTGACCTGCAGGGTCGGGGTGACCTCGATCCGGCCCCGCGGCTCCACCGGGAAGTCGGTCTGCTTGGCCACGGCGTTGGCGGCCACGCCCGCGGTCCAGACCAGGGTGTCTGCCTCGAACGAGCCGGCGTCGGACTTGTCCTGCATGTTGATCAGCTTCAGCACGCCGCCCTCGGCGCCGGACAGCGAGGTGTTCAGCAGCACCTCGATGCCGCGGGACTTCAGGTGCTCGACGACGCCGACGGCCTGGTCCTCGCCGACCTCCGGCATGATCTTGCCCATGGCCTCGACCAGGACGATGCGGGCATCGGACTGGGCCAGGCGCGGGTTCTTGCGGATGGCGGCCCGGATCAGGTCCTCCATCTCGGAGATGGTCTCGACGCCGTTGAAGCCGCCGCCGACCACCACGAAGGTCAGGGCGCGCGAGCGCGCCGCGGCGTCGGTCATGGTGGAGGCGACCTCGATCCGGTCCAGGATCTGGTTGCGCAGGGCCAGCGCCTCCTGGACGGTCTTCATGCCGATCCCGGCCTCGGCCAGGCCCGGGATCGGGAAGGTGCGGGTGGTGGCACCGGCGGTCACGACCACGTCCTGGTACGGGACCTCGAACTCGGTGCCGTCCGGGGTCTGGACGGTGGCGGTCTTGCGGGCGTGCTCGACCTTGACGACCTTGCCCTGGACGACCTCGGTCTGCTTCAGGTGGGTGCGGTGGTCCACGATGATGTGGCGCGCCTCGATGTGGCCGCCGACGACCTCCGGCAGGAACGGCTGGTAGGTCATGTACGGGAGCGGGTCGACGAGGGTGACGACGCCGCCACGCTCCTTGACCTTCTTCTCCAGGTTCTTGGCGACGTAGAGGCCGGCGTAACCGCCGCCGACGATCAGGACACGGGGCTTCGGAGACAGCTGCGGGGTAATAGCCATGGGCTACACCCTAAACCCGCGGTCGTCACTTCGTGAAACTTCTCACAAAGTAACAATGTCAGCGCCCACGCCGCCGCAACCCGAGCACCACGCCGGTGCCGAGCAGGGCCACGACGGCCAGCCCGGTCCCCAGCACCAGTGCCGGCTGCAGGCCCGGGACAGGATCGGTGGGCGGGGCCGCCCGGGGCAGCGCGGTGGTCGCCGGCGCGGGGGTCGACGCCGGTGCGCCCGGGGACGCCGCGGGGGGTCCGGCCGGTGCGGCGGCGGGACTCTCGGCCCGGCGGTGCACCCGGATCCAGTCGGCGATCGTGTTCATGGGGTTGCGGTCCACCTGGTCCACCTCGGCGGTGACGGCGGCCGCGGCGTCGATGACCCCGTGGCCGTAGACGGGATCCTCACCGGGGACGCCGGCGTCCCGGGCGGTGGTGAGGATCCGGTGGATGACCTGATGGGCGGGCATCTCCGGGTGGGCGGACCGGACGAGGGCGGCGAGGCCCGCCACCAGCGGTGCGGCGCCGCTGGTGCCCTGCCACTGCTGGTGGCCTCCCCCGGGGACGGCCCCGACGAGGGGGTGGGCGGGCGCCGCGACGCCGATCGAGATCCCCTCGGTGGAGGCGTCCCAGCTGGCCGTGCCGTCGGCGTTCAGCCCGGCGACGGTCAGCACCCCCGGGATGGTGGCGGGCGCGCCGGCCGTCGTGGCACCAGAGGCGCGGTTGCCCGCCGCGGCGACGATCACGACGTCGTTCTCCTCCGCGTGCAGGAAGGCCCGGTCCCAGCTCTCCGGCCAGTCCTGGCGATTGGAGCCCAGGGACATGTTGATGACGTCCGCGCCGTGGTCGACGGCCCAGGTGACGGCCTCGGCGATCTGGTCCTCGGGGCTCGGCCCGTCCGGGTTGTCATCCCCCAGGTGCACCGAGACGGACAGCAGCCTCGCCTCCGGCGCCACCCCGATGACACCGTCCGGTCCGGGTTCCGCGCCGGTGGCCTCGCCGACGGGCGCGGCCGAGGACGCGGACGGCGGCGAGGAGGAGGCCGACGGGGATGCCGACGCGGATCCCGTGGCGGCGGGGCCCGACGGCCCGGGGGCGGGACGGTCCCCTCCGTGGTGTCCGTGCCCGGCGAGCACGGAGGCCACGAGGGTCCCGTGCTCGGGCACCGGTCCCACCGGCGTGGTGCCCTCGGCGCCGCCGGCGCCGGAGACGTCGGTACCGCCGGCCACCTGACCGGTCAGGTCGGGGTGGGCGGCGTCGATCCCGGTGTCGATGACGGCCACGGTGACGCCCTCGCCGCGGGTGCGGTCCCAGGCCCGCCGGAATCCGTACTCCTCCAGCCAGTACTGTCCCTCGCGCCACTCGTCCGCGGCGGCCGGCTGCACTGAGGGCGACAACGGGGAGACGGGTGAGACCGGGGAGAGCAGGGTGAGCCCGGCGGCCAGGACCGCCGAGAACACCCGCCGGGCCGGACCCGCCCTCACGCGAGCTGGGACAGGGCGATCCCGTCCAGGATGTCGTGCTCGGAGGTGATCGCCGAGGTCACCGCTCCCCCGGTCGCCCGCTCCACGCGTCGCAGCACGGTGGACCAGATCAGGGCCCCGGCGCCGATCACGTCCACACGGCCGGGATGCATGTAGGGCAGCGCGGCCCGTTCGGAGCGGCTGGCCGCCAGCAGCTGCCCGGAGATGCGGGTGGTCGTGCCCAGGTCCAGCCGGGTGCCGTGGATCGCCGCGGGATCGTACTCGGTCAGGCCCAGGGCGGCGGCCGTGACCGTGGTGATGGTCCCGGCCACCCCGACGACGGCGGCGGCCCGCCCGAGCGGGACGGCGGCCTCGACCTCGTCGAGCACCGCGTCGATGTCCGCGGTGGCGGCGGCGATCTCCCCGGGCGTCGGCGGGTCGCCGTGCAGGTGGCGTTCGGTGAACCGCACGCAGCCCATCGGGACGCTGACCGCCTCGAGGACCTGCGGGCCCTCGGGGCCGTCGAGCGTGCCGAGGACGAACTCGGTGGACCCGCCACCGAGGTCCACCACGAGCACCGTGCGGTCGCGGCCGCCCGCCGCGGGCGTGCCGGCACCGGCCAGGGCGTCGGGGTCCAGGACGGAGGCGGCTCCGGCGAAGGACAGCGCCGCCTCCTCGTCCCCGGAGATGACCTCGGGCTCCACGCCCAGTCGCTCGCGGATGCCCGCCGTGAACACCTCGGCGTTGCGGGCGTCCCGGCTCGCCGAGGTGGCCACGAAGCGCACGGACTCCGCGCCCAGCCGGCGCAGTATGCGCGCGTAGTCCTCGGCGGCGGCGAAGGTGCGCTCCAGTGCGGCCTCGGACAGCTGCCCGGTGGCATCCACGCCCTCGCCCAGCCGCACGACGCGCATCTCCCGGTGCAGGTCCACCAGCCGCACGGTCCCGGCACCACCGGTGCCCCCCGTGGGCCCCTCGACCCGGGCCACGAGCAACCGGATGGAGTTGGTGCCGCAGTCGACGGCGCCCACCACGCGGCCGGCCGGGGCGTCCTGCGGCGGGGCCTCGGCGGCGGGGGTCCCGGCCTCGGTCATGACGGGGTTGCGTTCCCCGGCCAGGCGCCGCACGTGGCGGCTGAGGTCCCGGCTGGGCACGGGCGCCTCCGGGTCCCAGGCGCCGGCGCACCAGCACCGGTCGGTGGTCCAGTCCGCGCGGATGGCCTCCAGGGCCTCGTCCCCCAGCGGGTTGACACCCGGCCCGGCGGCGAGGGAGTGGCCCACCAGCACGTGCAGGCACTTCACGCGGTCCGGCATGCCGCCGGCCGAGATCCCGCGGATCTCCGGGACGCCGTCCGTGCCGGCCACCGCCCCGACCCGGTCACGCTCCAGGAGGTAGGCCTCGTGGGCGGCACGGTAGTGCGCGGCCAGCTCCGGGTCCTGCTGCAGGCGCCCGGTCATCTCCGCCATGACCCCCGCGGCCTCGAGGCGGGAGACGGCGGCGGTCAGCACGGGGTGGGTCAGGTAGAAGGTCGTGGGGAAGGGGATGCCGTTGGACAGCCGCGGGGCCGTGGTGGCCACGAGCGGGTTGCCGCACACGCAGCGCGCCCCGATCTCGACGACGTCGCGGGCCGGGCGCCCCAGTTGCAGGCTGATGGTGTCCAGGTCCTGCGGCGTGGGCGTGCGGTCCAGGTCCTGATTCACGAATCCTCCGGGGCTGACGACGGGTACGGACGGGTACGGCGGCGGATCAGCCTATCTCAGTCCGTGCCGGCCCGCACCACGGAGTCCCAGAGCGCGTCGGCCCAGGGCATGTCCGGGTTGACCTGACCGGGGCTGGCCGGACCGGGGACGGGGTCCTCGACCGCCTGGTCACCGCCGATCACCATGTAGGCCTTCTCCCCCGGCATGACGAGGTTGAACCGGTCCCGGGCCTGCTGCTGGATGTAGGCGGGGTCGTCCCAGCGGGCGATCTGGGCGGTGAGCCGGCGCTGCTCCTCCTGCTGGGCGGAGATGTCCTCCTGGACGGCGCGCAGCTCGGCCTGCTGGTCCAGGTACACGCGCAGGGTGGGGGCCAGCAGCACGGCGGCCACGAACAACACCACCAGCAGGGCCACGGACCGCCCCGAGAAGTTCCGGGCCGGCACGGGCTCGACGACGGCGGGCCGGGAGGGGCCCGGCGACGGCCGAGCCGTGCGGGCCGCGGGGGTGCCCCCGGGCCTGGCCCGGCGCAGCAGGTCCCGGCGGGCGGCGGCGCGGCGCTCGGCCGCGGTGAGGGTGGGACGAGGGGCGGTGGTGGCCTCGGGGGCCGTCTCCTCGGGGGTCGTCTCGGCGTCCTCGGACGCGTCCGGGCCGACGGCACGGGCGGGGGCCGCGGCGCCGGCGGTAGTCCGGGCACGGATTGACGCGGGATCCCGGTGGGCGGAGTGGGCGGCCGACGGGGCGGGCCGACCCGACGCGTCCGCCGGGGCGTCGCCGACGTGGAGGGACGGCGCGGCGTCCAGCGGGATGACCTTGGCCGAGTGGCCGGTGACACAGGTCGTGCGGCCGGCGGTTCCGGTGGCGACCAGGGACCGCTGGGCAGAGGGGCGGGCGGACTTGGGGACGCGGGGCCGACGAGTCGCCACCTGTACCTCCACTGGGTGTCCGTGACCGGGTCTGGCGCCGGGGCCGCCGCCTGGTCCCCTGGCCGGGTCGTCAGGGATCTCCATCGAGGATACCGGCTCCGGGTGCCGGGCCCGAACAGCGCGCCGGACCGGTGGCCGGTGAGGCGCCCTCACCCCGTCTCCACCTCAGGCGGGCACGGGACGGGGGCGCCTCGGGGCGGTCAGGACCGGCCGCGGTACCGCGGGAAGGCGGAGGCGCCGGCGTAGCGCGCGGAGTCGCCCAGCTCCTCCTCGATGCGCAGCAGCTGGTTGTACTTGGCCACGCGATCGGAGCGGGCCGGGGCACCGGTCTTGATCTGCCCGGCGTTCGTGGCCACGGCCAGGTCGGCGATGAAGGTGTCCTCGGTCTCGCCCGAACGGTGGGAGATCATGCAGTGGAAGGTGTGGCGCTGCGCCAGCGAGATCGCGTCGAGGGTCTCGGTCAGCGAGCCGATCTGGTTGACCTTCACCAGCAGGGCGTTGCCCGAGGCCTCGTCGATGCCGCGCTGCAGGCGCTCCGGGTTGGTGACGAACAGGTCGTCGCCCACCAGCTGCACGCGGTCGCCCAGGGCCTGGGTGAGCTGCTTCCAGCCCTCCCAGTCGTTCTCGTCCAGCGGGTCCTCGATGGACACCAGCGGGTAGGAGTCCGCCAGGGAGGTGTAGTAGTCGATCATGTCCGCCGCGGACTTCTGCTCGCCCTCGAAGGTGTAGGAACCCTTCTCGCAGAACTCGGAGGAGGCCACGTCCAGGGCCAGGGCGATGTCCTGCCCCGGGGTGTAGCCGGCGCGGGTGATGGCCTCGGTGATGAGGTCCAGGGCGGCACGGTTGGACGGCAGGGACGGGGCGAAGCCGCCCTCGTCGCCCAGGCCGGTGCCCAGCTCGCGCTCCTGCAGGACCTTCTTCAGGGTGTGGTAGACCTCGGCACCCCAGCGCAGCGCCTCGGAGAAGCTGGGGGCGCCGATCGGGGCGATCATGAACTCCTGGATGTCCACGTTGGAGTCGGCGTGCGCACCACCGTTGAGGATGTTCATCATCGGCACCGGCAGCAGGTGGGCGTTCGGCCCGCCGAGGTACTTGAACAGGGACAGGTCCGCCGAGGCGGCGGCGGCGTCGGCCACGGCCAGGGAGACGCCGAGGATGGCGTTGGCGCCCAGCTTGCCCTTGTTCTCGGTGCCGTCCAGGTCGATCATCAGGGTGTCGATGAGGCGCTGGTCCGTGGCGTCCATGCCCTCGAGCTCGTCCGCGATGTCGTCGATCACGGCGTTCACGGCGTTCAGCACGCCCTTGCCCAGGTACCGGTCCTTGTCACCGTCCCGGCGCTCGACCGCCTCGAACTCGCCCGTGGAGGCACCCGACGGCACGGCGGCGCGACCGAGCGCACCGTCGGTCAGCAGCACCTCCACCTCGACGGTGGGGTTGCCGCGGGAGTCGAGGATCTCACGGGAATGGATGGCGTCGATCAGGGCCATGTGCGGTCTCCTTTGAAGGCAGGTGGTTCCGAGGGTGCAACGCGGGTTCAGCCTAACCGCTCGCCGCGGTCCGATCGCCGCCGTGACGGCCGGACCCCAGGTCGGCGCGCACCGAGGCCAGGTGGCGGCGCAGCGCGCGCTCGGGGTCCAGGCCGGCGGCGCGGGCGAGCTGGACGAGCCGGAACAGCTCCGCCCCGAGGCCGTCCTCGTCCGCCAGCGGGTCCCCTCCCGGTCCCGACGGCGGCGGGCCCGGGTCCGGGAGCGGGTCCTCCGGCTGCCGGGCGGCTCGGTCGACCACCTTCGCGG
>NZ_CALMQR010000087.1:0-22623 GCF_937871995.1 uncultured Citricoccus sp.
GAGGCGATCCTGCCGGCCGAGAGCGCGGTGGGCCTGAAGGGCCCGTTCCAGTGCCTGAACGAGGCCCGGTACGGGATCATCTGGGGCGTGATGGGCGCGGCCCGGGATTCCTTCAACGCGGTGCTGGACTACACGCTGGGCCGGGAACAGTTCGGCACCCCCCTGGCCGGGTTCCAGTTGACGCAGGCCAAGCTGGCGGACATGGCGGTGGCCATCAACAAGGGGTACCTGCTGGCCCACCAGATCGGCCGGACCAAGGACACCGACCCGGCCGCGTTGAGCCCGGCGATGATCTCCACCGGGAAGCTGGACAACTGCCGGGTCGCGATCGGCATCGCCCGCGAAGCGAGGGAGATGCTCGGGGGCAACGGGATCACCCTGGAGCACTCCCCGCTGCGCCACGCCAACAACCTCGAGTCCGTGCGCACCTACGAGGGCACCGACGAGGTCCACCAGCTCACCATCGGCCGCACCCTGACCGGCATCGGCGCCTTCACCCGAACGCAGGCCTGACCATGACCCACCAGCAGACCCAACCGCAGGCCGACATCGCGGTCTCGTCGGAGAGCCTCCCGGAGGCCTTCGAGACGATCCTGGCCGAGGTGAGCGGGGCCGTCGGGACCATCACCATCAACCGCCCGGACAAACGCAACGCGCTGTCCCGGACGGTGCTGGCCGAGATCGGCCGGGTCCTGGACGCCTGGGAGGAGGACGACGACGTCTCCGCGGTCATCTTCACCGGGGCCGGGGAGAAGGCGTTCATCGCGGGCGCGGACATCTCCCAGCTCGCGCACTACGACCTGCCGTACGGCCTGGCGGCCCACATGCAGCGGCTGTACGACCGGATCCAGGACTACCCCAAGCCGACCCTGGCCGCCCTGAACGGCGTCGCGATGGGCGGTGGACTGGAACTGGCGATGAGTTGCGACATCCGGATCGCCGCGGAGCACGCGAGGATGGGCCTGCCGGAGACCACGCTGGGCGTGCTGCCCGGCGCGGGCGGGACCCAGCGCCTGTCCCGGCTGGTGGGCACCGGCCGGGCGGTGGAGATGATCCTGACCAGCCGGATCCTCACCGCCGCCGAGGCCGAGCGCTACGGCCTGGTGACCACGGTCGTCCCGGCCGCCGAGCTGCTCCCGACGGCGGCAGCCACCGTGGGCACCATCCTCACCAAGGGCCCGCTGGCGATCCGGCTGGCCAAGATGGTCATCGGCCAGGGCGCGGAGACCGACCAGAGGACGGGCCTGCTGCTCGAGCGGCTGGCACAGACCCTGCTGTACACGACCGAGGACAAGGCCGAGGGCGCCACCGCCTTCCTCGACAAGCGCACCCCGGAGTTCCGGGGCCGATGACGCGCGCGACCGACACGACATGGACGACCTGAAGGGTGATGCAGCGATGACGACGAACCAGAACGCGGACCAGACCACGACCCCGGCCACGGACGCCGGGGTCCGGCAGATCCTGGTGATCGGGTCCGGGGCGATGGGCCGGCAGATCGGCATGGCGGCCGCCGTCGCCGGGTTCACCACCACCGTCCGGGACGTGGCCGCCGAGGCGGTGTCCGCCGCGGAGCAGGACATGCGCACCTGGCTGGACGGCCGGGTCGCCAAGGGCCGGATGGACCAGGAGACCGCTGACGCGGCCTGGGAGCGGATCACGTTCACCACCGACCTGGAACCGGCCATCACCACCGCCGACCTGGTCATCGAGGCCGCCACCGAGAAGCTCGACGTCAAGCGGTCGGTCTTCGCCGAACTGGACCGCCTGGCCCCGCCCCACGCCATCCTGGCCACGAACTCCTCGACCTACGGCTCCTCCGCGGTGGCCGATGCCACGGGCCGGCCCGAGAAGGTGTGCAACATGCACTTCTTCAACCCGGCCCTGGTCATGAAGGCCGTCGAGGTCGTCCGCCACGCCTCGACGTCCGACGAGACCGTCGCGACCGTCGAGGCCGTGGCCCGGGCCATGGGCAAGGTCCCGGTGCTGCTCACCAAGGAGGTGCCCGGTTTCGTGGCCAACCGGCTGATGGGCGCGGTCCGCAACGAGGCACTGGACCTGTACTCCCAGGGGGTCGCCTCGGTGGAGGACATCGACGAGGCCGCCAAGAACGCGCTGGGCCACCCGATGGGTCCCTTCGAGCTGATGGACCTGGTGGGCCTGGACGTCACCTACCTCATCCGCCAGGCCACCTACGAGCTCACCGGGGACGAGGCCGAGAAGCCGCACCCGCTGCTGGAGCAGAAGTACCGGGCCGGTGAGTTCGGCCGCAAGACCGGGAAGGGCTGGTACAGCTATGGACACTGAGGCGATGCCGCAGGCCACGGGCCCCCACTCCGTGGACTGGGCGCAGGACACCGCGGGATACCTGGACTCCCTGCGCTCCGGGCTCACCACGGCCCGGGACACGGACTACCTGCTGCTCGAGCAGGACCTGCCCGAGGACGCACGGCGGGCCCGGGCCTCCGTGCGGGCCTTCGTGGACCGGGACGTGCTCCCGGTCATCAACGGCTACTGGGAACGGGCCGAGTTCCCCTACGAACTGCTGGAACCGCTGGCCGCCACGGGCGTGGTCGGAGGGGCCATCACCGGGCACGGCGCGCCGGGGCTCTCGCGGCTGGCCGCCGGACTGGCCACGGTGGAGCTGTCCCGCGGGGACGGGTCGATGAACACGTTCCTGGGCGTCCAGGCCAACCTGTCCATGGGCACGATCAACATGCTCGGCTCCGAGGAGCAGAAACGGCGCTGGCTGCCGGACATGGCGGCCCTGCGCAGGATCGGGGCCTTCGCGCTGACCGAACCCCGGCACGGCTCGGATTCCGTGAACCTGGACACCACCGCCCGCCGCGAGGGCGACACCTGGGTCATCAACGGCGCCAAGCGGTGGATCGGCAACGGCTCCATGGCCCACCTGGTCATCATCTTCGCCCGCGACGAGGCCGACGGGCAGGTCAAGGCCTTCGTGATGGAACGCGAGGACCCCCGCGATCCGGAGGACCGCCCGGAGGGCTTCGACTACCAGGTCATCGAGGGAAAGGTCGGCAAGCGGGCGATCCTGCAGGCCAACCTGTCCTTCCGGGACCTGCGGATCCCCGAGCAGAACCGGCTGCCGGGGGCCCAGGGCTTCCGGGACGTGTCCCGGGTCCTGGCGACCACCCGCGGTGGTGCGTCCTGGGAGGCGCTGGGGCATGCCCTGGCCTGTTTCGAGGCGGCCGTGACCTACGCCGAGGTCCGCGAGCAGTTCGGCCGCCCGGTCGGGTCCAACCAGCTCGTGCAGAACACGCTGGCACAGATGCTCACCGAGCTCACGGCCATCCAGTTGCTGTGCTTCCGGATGGCCCACCTGCAGGAGACCGGCCAGTGGACCGGGTCGATGGCCTCGATCGCGAAGATGCACACCGCCAACAAGGCCCGCTGGATCGCCCAGCAGGCCCGGGACCTGCTGGCCGGCAACGGGCTGCTGCTCGACTTCCACGTGGCGCGGCACCTGACGGACATGGAGGTCGTGCACACCTACGAGGGCACCGAGTTCATCCAGTCGTTGCTGATCGGACGGAAGATCACCGGGCAGAACGCCCTGTGACCCCGGCCGTCCCGGTGACCGGGGCGACCACTACGCTGGGTCCATGCCCTCCGACGTCGTGAACCCCGCCTCCCGGAACCGCACCGGGGAGAAGACCCTGGTGATCCTCCGCCACGCCAAGTCCGACTGGCCCAAGGGCGTGCCGGACCACGAGCGGCCCCTGGGCGGGCGGGGCAACCGGGAGGCGCCGCTGGCCGGGAAGTGGCTGGTGGAGCACGGGATCTACCCGGACATGATCCTGTGCTCGGACGCCGTGCGCACCCGGCAGACCTGCACCTGGGTCTGCAGCGAGCTGGGCGAGAAGGCGCCGACCCCCTACCTGGACTCCCGCCTCTACGACACCGATGACACCGGCGCCCTCGCCGTGATCAACGAGACCGAGGAACAGGTGCGGACCCTGATGGTGGTCGGCCACCTGCCGTGGGTCCAGGACCTCGGGATGCGGCTGTCCTCCATCGACTCCGACGAGGATGCGGTGGTCACCATGGCCGAGCGGCTGCCCACGCTGGGCCTGCAGGTGTTCGCCGTGCCGGGGGAGTGGGCCACCCTGGACGGCCGCGACGCGCGGATGACGCACTTCGTCGTGCCGCGCCCCTGACGCGTCGGCCCCCGCGGGGCGGCCTCGGGTCCTCGCGGACTGGCGGGGGAGCGCGTCCGGGAGGTCCGGGATGCAGAAGAGGCCGGACCCGTGGGGTCCGGCCTCTTCTGTCATCTTTACTTGGTGCGCCCTAAGGGATTCGAACCCCTGACCTTCTGTTCCGTAGACAGACGCTCTATCCAGCTGAGCTAAGGGCGCATCGCCGCGAACGGCCTTGAAGAACTATAGCGATTCACCTGCCGTTCGCCAAATCGGCCTCGATCGGGGTCCCGGTGGGCTCCGAGGGCGGGCCTCCCGGCCGATCGTTCCGGGCATGCGGGGAGGGGGTGCGGTGCTGGGGCCGGGTGTCCGGAAGGTGACGTCACCGGAACGGGCGTGTGATCTGCGTGGGTAGAATGAGGCACCGGAGACGGTGTACGCACAACGGAGTGCCGGCCACTGACGGCCCGTTCCGGAGGCGACCCCAAAGGCAGCCGCTACCCAATGGAGGGAACCCCCATGGCAGACAACTCCTCACTCACCTTCGCAGATCGAGCCGTGGCGGAGGCCCCGACCTCGTACGGGAAGCTGCTCGACTGGGTGAAGGAGGTCGCCGCCCTGACGGAGCCGGACTCCGTGTACTGGGTGGACGGTTCGCAGGAGGAGTATGACCGCCTGGCCGCCGGACTGGTCGAGGCCGGCACCTTCGTGAAGCTCGCCGAGGACAAGTTCCCGAACTCCTACGCCGCCTTCTCCGACCCGGCCGACGTCGCCCGCGTGGAGGACCGCACGTTCATCTGCTCCGAGAAGGAGGAGGACGCCGGCTTCACCAACAACTGGATGGAGCCCGGCGAGATGAAGGGCATCCTCCAGGACGCCTTCGCCGGTTCCATGCACGGGCGCACCATGTACGTGATCCCCTTCGTGATGGGTCACCTGGACGCCGAGGACCCGAAGTTCGGCGTGGAGATCACCGACTCCGCCTACGTGGTCAACTCCATGCGCATCATGGCCCGCATCGGCACCGACGTGCTGCGCAAGATGGAGGAGACCGAGGCGTTCTTCGTCCCGGCCCTGCACTCCGTCGGCGCCCCCCTGGAGGACGGCGAGGAGGACGTCGCCTGGCCGTGCAACGAGACCAAGTGGATCGTGCACTTCCCCGAGGAACGCTCCATCTGGTCCTACGGTTCCGGTTACGGCGGCAACGCCCTGCTGGGCAAGAAGTGCTACGCGCTGCGCATCGCCTCGGTCATGGCCCGGGACGAGGGCTGGCTCGCCGAGCACATGCTGATCCTGCGGCTGACCAACCCGGAGGGCAAGTCCTACACCATCTCCGGCGCCTTCCCCTCGGCCTGCGGGAAGACCAACCTCGCGCTGATCGACCCGACCATCGAGGGCTGGAAGGCCGAGACCCTGGGTGACGACATCACCTGGATCCGCCCCGGCCATGACGGCGAGTTCCGCGTGGTGAACCCGGAGACCGGGTACTTCGGCGTGGCCCCGGGGACCGGCTGGTCGACCAACCCGAACGCCATGCGCGCGATCGCCAAGGGCAACTCGATCTTCACCAACGTCGCCCTCACCGACGACGGCGGCGTGTGGTGGGAGGGCATGACCGACGAGGTCCCGGCGCACCTGACCGACTGGCGGGGCAACGACTGGACGCCCGAGTCCGGAACCCCGGCGGCCCACCCCAACTCCCGGTTCTGCACGCCGATCGAGCAGACGGACATGCTGGCCCCGGAGTACAACGAGCCGAACGGCGTGAAGCTGGACGCCATCCTCTTCGGCGGCCGCCGCAAGACCACCATTCCGCTGGTCACCGAGTCCTTCGACTGGGAGGACGGCATCTTCAAGGGCGCCACCCTGTCCTCGGAGACCACGGCCGCCGCGTCCGGCGCGGTGGGCGTCGTCCGCCGCGACCCGATGGCCATGCTGCCGTTCATGGGCTACGACGCCGGTGACTACCTGGAGCACTGGGTCCGCGAGTCGGGCAAGGTCGCCCAGGACAAGCTGCCGAGGATCTACCTGGTCAACTGGTTCCGCCGTAACCGCGAGGGCGGCTTCGCGTGGCCCGGTTTCGGCGAGAACTCCCGGGTGCTGAAGTGGATCGTCGAGCGCCTCGAGGGCACGGCCGACGCCACGGAGACCCCGATCGGCCGCACCCCGACCCCGGAGTCCCTGGACCTGACCGGGCTGGAGATCTCGGCCGACGACCTCGAGGACGCCCTGAAGGTGGACACCGAGGAGTGGACGGCCGAGGTGGCCTCCATCGAGGAGTGGTTCGCGCGGTTCGGCTCCTCCCTCCCGGCCTCGATCGGCGGCCAGCTGGACGGACTGAAGCAGCGCCTGGGCGCCTGAGGCGCCACGAGCCCCTCGGCCGCGTCCGGGGGACGGGACACGAACGGGCCGGGCCCGGTGGGTGACCGTTCTCGTCAGGTGGGCGCGGGCCGGCGTCGTGGGGTACGACGCCGGCCCGGCCGGCTCAGGCGGCCAGCCAGAGATCCGGCCCGAACACCTCGTAGTGGATGTCCGTGGCCGGGATGCCCGCGGCGATCGCCTGGGAGCGCACGGCCTTCATGAAGGGCAGCGGCCCGCAGAGGTAGACCTTGGCGTCGGCCGGGAGGTCGACGGCGGCCAGGTCCATGAATCCCGGGCGCGGGGCCAGCTCGGCGCTGGCGTCCGTGGTGTCCTCGAGCCACAGGGCGAAGTCGGCGTTCGGCAGGGCGGTCAGGCTCTCCCGCATCTGCTCCTTGAGGGCCCAGTCGCCCTCGGTGCGCTCGGCGTGCAGGACCAGGACCTGGCGCTCGGAGGCCTCCGCGGCAAGGGTCTGCAGGACCGAGGCGCTGGGGGTGCAGCCGATGCCGGCCGTGGCCAGCACGAGGGGGGCGTCCGAGGTGTCGAGCTCGATGTCCCCGTAGGGGTTGGACAGTTCGACGACGTCACCCACCTGCACGCTGTGGTGCAGGAAGGGGGAGACCTCCCCGCCCTCGTCCAGCTTCGTGGTGAACACGCGGGTGGTGGTCGAGGTGGCGTCCTCGGACAGGGAGTACTGGCGGCACTGGCGCAGGCCGTCGGCCAGGCGCACGCGCACGGAGACGTACTGGCCCGGGCGGGCGACAGTGGCCGGGGTCGCGTCCGCGGGCTCCAGGCGGAAGGTTGCGCTGCCGCGGCCCGCGGGCTCCTTGGCGACCACGCGCCACGGGGACCAGGCCTGGTCGTTCGCCTGCTGGGCGTACAGGCCCTTCTCGATCTTGATCAGGGCGTCGGCCATCAGCCAGTACACCTCGGTCCAGGCCGCGGCCACCTCCTCGGTGACGGCCTCGCCCAGCACGTCCACGATCGCGGCGAACAGGTGCTCGTAGACGATGGGGTACTGCTCCTCGACGATGCCCAGGGAGGTGTGCTTGTGGGCGATGCGGGTCAGCACCTTCTCGGGCAGGGTGTCCGGGTGCTCGACGAGGTGGGAGGCGAAGGAGGCGATGGAGCCGGCCAGTGCCTTCTGCTGGGTGCCGTTGCGCTGGTTGGCGCGGCTGAAGATGCCGTCGAGCAGCTCGGGGCGCGCGGCGAACATGCGGGCGTAGAACTTCGGGGTGATCTCGTCCAGGTGGGCTGCCACCACGGGAAGCGTGGCCTCGATGACGGGGCGGGCGGTGTCCGAGAGCATGTCGACTCCTTCGTCGATGAAACTTGCTTGGCGTATGCAAGATTGACACTCTGATTTCTACACCGCGTAGAAGTTCACGTCAAAACGAGCGCGTCACACCGTACACAGGACGTCACTGAACGCCCCCTGGGGGAGTCCGGAGGAGTCCCGGGAGTCCGGGGGTCCAGGGCGCGCTGGTGGAGGGGTGCCGAAAATGGCGGAGGCGATGGCGATGGCTGGAGGTGGTGGTGGCCGGCGGCGGTGCGGGCGGGTTTCCGGGGGCGCGGGGGAGGCTGGTCAGCGGACCGCCGGCGTCGGCAGCCGGACGGGCTCGGGCGGGCCGGTCAGCTGGGCGACCGTGGTCCCGTCCAGCTCCGCATAGAAGGCCTCCCGCGCCCGGGCCAGCGCGGACCGCAGCCTGCAACCGTCCAGCAGCGGGCAGGGCCGCCCACCGTCGGTGACGGCACCGGTGCAGTCCACGATGTCCGGCTGGGTGTCGAGGTCGCGCAGCAGGCCGCCCACGGACAGCCCGAGGCCGACCGGGGTGATGCGGGCCCCGCCATGGCGCCCGCGCGACACCTCGAGGGCGCCGCGGTTCTTGAGCTCCAGTACCGCCTTGCTGACGTGGTTGTAGGGGATCCCGACGGACTCGGCGATCTCCCGGCCCGTCATCTGCCGGTCCGGCTGGGCGCCCAGGAGCATGAGGGTGCGCAGGCAGACGTCGCCGAACGCATTGAGCTTCACCCCTCCATTGTCCCAGATCCAGGACCACGGGGGACCCGAGGTACTGCACAGCCCACCGGACGAGGCCCCGACTCCACGGTGCTGCGGTGTGCCGGTTAGCGTGTCCCTGCCGGCTGGAATACTGGGCGCATGGTGGACGAAGAGTACGGCCAGGCAGACACCGACCTGCTGACGGGGGGCGGGGCCGAGCGCCCGGACGGCCTGAAGGACGAGGCGCTCGAGATCCTGCGCCGGCTCGTGGGCCAACCCGACGCGCAGTTCCACGAGGGGCAGTACGAGGCGATCGAGGCGCTGGTCGCCCGCCGTCGTCGCGCCCTCGTGGTGCAGCGCACCGGCTGGGGGAAGTCCGCGGTCTACTTCGTGGCCTCCCTGCTCCTGCGGGCCCGGGGCGCGGGACCGACCCTCATCGTCTCCCCACTCCTGGCCCTGATGCGGGACCAGGTCGCCGCCGCCGCCCGGGCGGGGGTGAGGGCGGAGGCCATCAACTCGGCCAACGCCACCGAGTGGGACCTGGTCCAGCAACGCCTCGCCGAGGACTCCGTGGACGTCCTGCTGGTGTCCCCGGAGCGGCTGAACAACCCCCACTTCCGGGACGTGCAATTGCCGGACCTCATCCGCCGCACCGGGATGCTCGTGGTGGACGAGGCGCACTGCATCTCGGACTGGGGTCACGACTTCCGTCCGGACTACCGGCGGATCCGTGACCTCATCGCCCAGCTGCCGGGCTCCGACGAGCGCCGTGTCCCCGTCCTGGCCACCACCGCCACGGCCAATGCCCGGGTCGTCCAGGACGTCGCGGAACAGCTCGGCGTCGCCGGCACTGAGGAGGTCTTCGTCCTGAGGGGCCCGCTCGCCCGGTCGTCGTTGCGGATGGGCGTGCTGAGGATGCCCAGCCCTGCCAGCCGGCTGGCGTGGCTGCTCACCCACCTGGGGGACTTCCCCGGTTCGGGGATCGTCTACGCGCTGACCGTGTCCGCGGCGGAGGACACCGCCCGGGCCCTGCGGGAGGCCGGGCACGAGGTGGCCGCGTACACCGGCCGGACGGATCCGGAACAACGCGCAGAACTGGAACAGGGGCTGAAGGAGAACCGGGTCAAGGCCCTCGTTGCCACCTCGGCGCTCGGCATGGGGTTCGACAAGCCGGACCTCGGGTTCGTCATCCACCTGGGAGCGCCCAGTTCCCCGGTCGCCTACTACCAGCAGGTCGGCCGCGCGGGCCGTGCCACGGACCACGCGGACGTGCTCCTGCTGCCGGGCACCGAGGACCGGGACATCTGGCGGTACTTCGCCACCACGTCCATGCCGGACGAACACCGGGCCCGGTCGGTGCTGAACGAGCTGGAGGCGGCGGGCCGGCCGCTGTCCGTGCCCGCCCTGGAGACCCGCGTGGACGTCAAGCGCACCCCGCTGGAACTGCTGCTGAAGGTGCTGGCCGTGGACGGGGCGGTCGAGCGGACCCAGGGCGGCTGGCAGCGCACCCGCCAGGCGTGGACCTATGACGGGGAGCGGTACGGCCGGGTCGCGCAGGCCAGGGTGCACGAGGAGAACCTCATGCTGGACTACGAGAACACCACCGGTTGCCGGATGGAGTTCCTCTCCCGCGTGCTCGACGACCCCGAGGCCACCCCGTGCGGCCGGTGCGACAACTGCGCTGGCCCCTGGTATCCCACCGCGGTGGCGGAGACGGCCCGGGACAGCGCCTCGCGGGCCATGGGCCGCGTCGGCGTGCCCATCGAGCCACGCCGGACCTGGCCGAGCGGGATGGACCGGCTCGGCGTGCCCCTGAAGGGACGCATCCCCGAGGAACTGCAGAACGGCGAGGGCCGGGCCGTGGCCCGCCTGACCGACCTGGGCTGGGGAGGCCGGCTGCGGGCCCTCTTCGCCGCCACCCGGGACGGTGTGGTCGATGCGCCCATCGACGAGGACCTGCTGCAGGCGGCCGTCAAGGTCCTGACGGCCTGGGAGTGGGAGCAGCGTCCGATCGCCGTGGTCTCGGTTCCGTCGACGTCACGGAACCAGCTGGTCACCTCGTTCGCCGAGGGGATCGCACGGATCGGGCGGTTGCCCTACCTGGGCCACCTGGAGTTCGCCAGTGACGTCCCGCGCAGCGAGTCCGGCGGGAACAGCGCGTTCCGCCTGGCCTCGGTCTGGCAGCGGTACACGGTGCCCGGCCCGATGCGGGACCAGCTCGCCTCGGCCGAGGAGGCGGGTCGGCACGGACCGGTCCTGCTGGTGGATGACCGCGCGGACAGCCGCTGGACGCTGACCGAGGCCGGTCGGGTACTGCGCGAGGCCGGCGCCCAGGGCGTGCTGCCCCTCGTCCTGGCCCTCGCGGGCTAGGAGGGCCAGGACGGCATCCGGGGCACCGCCACGCGCCAGGGGGCCTTGCGGTGTCGTCCCTGGGGTGGCGTCCCCGGGGACGGGGGACTCAGGAACGGGGCTCGGGAACGGGGTTCAGGAACCCTGTCGGACCAGGGCCAGCACGGTGTCGCGGACGCGTTCCATGGTCGGGGTGTCCCGGGCCTCGCCGTTGTAGCGCAGGAACGGCTCCGTGTTGGACGGGCGGAGGTTGAACCACCAGGCGCCGTCCACGGCCGCGACCGTTGTGCCGTCCATCCGGTCCACGCTCACCCGCGTGCCGGCCAGTCCCGATCCCCGCAGGTGGTCGTCGTCCGCCACGGTGTCCTGCCCGGAGGAAGCGGTGTCCCCGGCCAGCGTGGGGGCGAAGACCTCGAGCACGCGCGCCACCGCTCCGGCCTTGTCCTCGACCTCGGAGTTGAGCTCACCGGAGGCGGAGTACGGGTCGTACTCGGCGGCCAGCTCCGACAGCGGCCCCTCCTGGGCCCCGAGGGCCGCCAGGACGTGCATGGCGGCCAGCATCCCGGTGTCGGCGTTGAAGAAGTCCCGGAAGTAGTAGTGCGCGGAGTGCTCGCCGCCGAACACGGCGCTCTCCTCGGCCATGACCGCCTTGATGAAGGAGTGTCCCACGCGGGTCCGCACGGCGCGGCCGCCCTCGGCGGCCACCAGTTCCGGCACGGCGTGGGAGGTGATCAGGTTGTGGATGATGACCGGTTCGGCCTCGGGGGCGTGCACGGTGCCGTTCACGGTGTCACCGGCCCTGGCCCGGGCGATCTCCCGGCGCGCCACCAGGCCGGTCACGGCGGACGGGGACACCGGTGCGCCCTGCTCGTCGATCACGAAGCAACGGTCCGCGTCGCCGTCGAAGGCCAGGCCCAGGTCCGCGCCGTGTTCCGTGACGGCCCGCTGCAGGTCCCGGAGGTTCTCCGGCTCCAACGGGTTGGCCGGGTGGTTCGGGAACGTGCCGTCCAGCTCGAAGTACAGCGGCACGATCTCCAGCGGCAGCGCCTCCAGGACGGCGTCACCGAGCACGGCGGGCGTCGTCTTGCCGGCCATGCCGTTGCCGGCGTCCACGACCACCTTCAGCGGACGGATGCCGGACAGGTCGACCAGGGACCGCAGGTAGGAGGCGTAGCCCGAGAGCATGTCCTGCTCCGTGACCGACCCGGTGCGTTCACCGGCAGGCACGTCACCGGCGTCCAGGTACCCCTGGGCGACGTCGCGGATCTGGAACAGGCCCGTGTCCGAGGACACCGGGACGGCTCCGGCCTTGGCCATCTTCATGCCGTTGTACTCGGCGGGGTTGTGGGAGGCGGTGAACACCACGCCCGCCGCCTGCTCCACGCCGCAGGCGTAGTAGAGCATGTCCGTGGAGACCAGGCCCAGCATGACCACGTCGGCGCCGCGTGCCGTCGCCCCCTCGGCGAAGGCACGGGCGAACTCCGGGGAGGAGGGGCGCATGTCCCCACCCACCAGGACGCGGTCCCCGGCCAGCCCCAGCACGTCCACGAACGCGGCACCCACCGCGCGCACCGAGGCGGCGGTGATCGTCTCGCCGACGATGCCCCGGACGTCGTAGGCCTTGAAGGACTGGCTGAGGTCAACTGAAGTCATCACGACATGCCATCCTAGGCCAGTCCCCGGTCCGGATCCGCGTGCCCGCACCGTGCCCGCGCCGTGCCCGTGCCGGCGTCCTGTGCCACGCCACCGGACGGAGGGGCCTGCGCCGAGGGTCTAGAGTCGCCACCGTGAACGGTTCAGGCAGTGCTGCGTGGTCCGGCCACGTGCCGGGCGCCGGAGGCTACCGGCGGCTGCTGCTGGGACTGTTCCTGGCCGGCGTCGCGACCTTCGCCCAGCTCTACTCGCCGCAGGCCATGCTGCCGCTGATCAGCTCCGACCTGGCCGTCTCCGCCCAGGACGCCGCCCTGATGGTGTCACTGGCCACCCTGGGGCTGGCGGTCAGCGTGATCCCCTGGTCCTATGCCGGGGACCGGTTCGGCCGCAAGCGCACCATGGGCTGCGCGGTCCTGGCGGCCTGCGCCTTCTCCCTGGTCGCCACCGCCGTCCCGGCCTTCGAGGCCGTGCTCGCGCTGCGCTTCCTCGAAGGGCTCGCGCTCGGCGGCGTGCCCGCCCTGGCCATCGCGTACCTCAACGAGGAGGTCCACCGGCTCTCCGCCGCGGCCGCCGCCGGGACCTACATCTCGGGCACGACCGTGGGCGGGCTGACCGGGCGGATCGTCGCCGCCCCGCTGGGCGAGCTCGTGGACTGGCGGCTGGGGATGCTGGTGGTGACCCTGCTGTCCGTCGCCTGCGCGGCCGGGTTCCTGGCCCTGGCTCCCGCCGCCCGCCGCTTCACCCCGCACCGCACGACCCTCCGGCAGGCCGTGGAGGCCCTGACCGTCAATCTGCGCTCCCCGGTGCTGCTGGGCATCTACGCCCAGGGCACGTTGCTCATGGGCGGCTTCGTGGCCATGTACAACTACCTGGGCTACCACCTGCTCGAGGAGCCCTTCGGCCTGCCGATCACCCTGGTCTCCCTCGTCTTCCTGGCCTACCTGGCCGGGACCTGGACCTCACCACTGGCCGGCCGGCTCGCCGCGCGCCACGGGCGCCGGGCGGTGCTGCGGGCGGCCACCGCCATGATGGTCACCGGCGTGCTGCTCACCCTGGTGCCCAGCGTGTGGGTCGTGCTCGGGGCCACCGTCCTGTTCACCGGGGCGTTCTTCGCCGCGCACGCGGTCGCCTCCGGCTGGGCCGGGGCCGCGGCCACGGCCGGACGGGCACAGTCCGCGTCCCTGTACAACCTGGGCTACTACGCCGGTTCCAGCGTGTTCGGCTGGCTGGGCGGGGTGTTCCTGACCGGGCTGGGCTGGCCCGGGACGGTCCTGATGACGGTGGTGCTGGCGTTGCTGGCCCTCGTGCTCGCCTCGGTGCTCCTGCCCCGCGACACCCCTGCGTGAGAAGGCTCACGGCACCCGTTCCGTGATGCCCCTCGATGCGGCATCATCCCAGTTCAGACGGGACCTGACGCGGTCGGCGCCGAAGATGAGAGCCCTCTCATCCGCCGCTCATGTGCCGTTCATGGCCGGTTGGTTCCATGGGTGACGAGGCCGACGGAACACCCCGGACGGCCACCGACGCACCGCACGTGAGAGGCATCAGCCATGACGATCGAGATGACCAACACCGCCAGCACCCTTCCCCTGGTCGAGACCGCCGGCGCCACCTACCAGCGGCTGGAGCTGCCCGCCCGCATCCAGGCGTCCTACACCACCCGCTTCGTGGCCCGCGCCGTCGAGGCGGACCGGGCCGGGTTCCACCTGGCCGCCGGCCCCACCGTCACGCCGAAGGCCGGCGACGTGGTGGTGGCGCGCGTGACCGAGATCCTCAACCACAAGCGCGTCGAGACCCCCGAGTCCCGCAAGGCCATCCTGTTCCCCGGCGCGCTCATCATGCTGGCCTACGGCCACCGCTACGCGGCCGACCAGTTCCTGGCCCACGTACCGGACTCCCTCGAGCCCTGCCACCTGGTGGCCGCCGGTGGGGTCGCCGGGATGGTCACCGAGCAGCACGTAAGCGTGGACGACCCCACCCGGATCGAGCCGCTCGGGTTGCTCGCCGACGACCTCGGCGTCGTCAACCTCACCCGGTTCGCGCCCTACGCCCTGAACCCGGTCCCTCCGCTCGGCGCCGCCGCCACCGAGCTGGCCGGCACCCTGCCGGGCCGTCCCACGGTCATCGGGGTGCTGGGCACCTCCATGAACTCGGGGAAGTCCACGGCCATGGCCACCCTGGTGAACGGCCTGACGAACGCCGGCCTGACGGTCTCGGCCGGCAAGTCCACCGGCACCGGTGCGGGTAACGACCCGATGATCTACCGCGACGGCGGTGCCGCCAAGGTCCTGGACTTCACCGACTTCGGCTACCCGACCACCTTCCGGCTGGACTTCGAGCAGGTCCGTGCGCTGACGGTCAACGTCATCGACGCCCTGTCCGGGACGGACACCGACGTGGTCGTCGTGGAGATCGCCGACGGCGTGTACCAGGGCGAGACCGCCCGGCTGCTGCGGGACCCGCTGTTCCACGCCGTCGTGGACCGCATCGTGTTCGCGGCCGGGGACGCCCTCGGCGCGGTCGCCGGCGTGGGCGAGCTGCAGGCCGCGGGCCTGGACGTCGCCGCGGTGTCCGGCGTGCTGACCTCCTCGCCGCTGGCCACCGCAGAGGCCCGCGCGGTCCTGTCCGTTCCGGTCATCGACACCTACGCACTCACCGGGGCCGCCGTCTCCACCGCGCTGCTGCCGCAGCACTGAGCGCGGGGTGGAGCGCATCACGGCCTCGCGGCCGGTCCCCGGGGCGGCCACCACCCATCCCACGTTGGAGGACATCCTGGACACCCCCGACACCACAAAGACCCCCGACACCGCGGGGCACGCGGCGGACCTCGAGGACGAGGGCACCCCCGAGGCGACCGGTGCGTCCGAGCGGATGCCCACGATCTGGGCGGGCCGGCGTCGCCACCTGCTGGTGATCCTCGTCCTGCTCGGCATCTTCCAGGCCGTCATGGCACTGGTGATGGCGTTCAGCGTGGACGCCCTGCTGGGCGCCCCGGCCCAGTACAACGCCGCCCTGAACTCCGGGACCGCGCCGGACGGATCGGCCCTGGACCCGGCCGCTGTCGCCGGCGCGCGGCCCCTCGTCCCCTGGCCGCAATTGACCGTCCTGGGCGTGGCCGTGCTCTCCGTCTTCGGTGCACGCTGGGCCGAACGGGTGGCCGGGGAGGACCTCGGCCAGGACTACGTGTACGAACTGCGCCGCAAGCTCATCGGCACCTCCCTGGCCGGCACGGGCAACCCCTCCCTCGGGGTGACCATCACCCGGGCCTCCAACGATCTCACCGCGGTGCGCAACTGGGTCTCCCAGGGCATTGTCCCGCTGATGACCTCCCTGCCCCTGGTGGCGGTGGTGCTGGCCGTGCTGTCCCTGGCCGACTGGCGCGTGGGCCTGGCCGTCGGCCTGCCGATCGTGCTGTTCGGACTCGCCGTGCCCCCGCTGGCCAGGGCGACCTTCACCCGCGCCCGGTACCTGCGCCGCCGTCGGGGCCGGATGTCCGCCCGGATCGCGGACACGGTCCGGGCCGGTGAGTCCATCCAGGCTGCCGGCGGTGTCCGTCGCGAACTGAACGCGCTGGACCGCGACTCGGGCAAGGTGGTGGGTGCCGCCGTCGCCCGCGCCCGGATCACCGGGCTGGTCCGCGCCTCGGCCATCACGGCGGCCTCCCTCGCCACCGCGACCGTGGTGGTGCTGGGCGCCCTGGGGATCATCGACGCCGCCGGGGTGGCCTCGTCCATGACCCTGGTGGGCGTGATGACCACCCCGCTGGGTGACCTGGGGCGCGTGGTGGAGTACCGGCAGAACTACAAGGCCGCCCGACGCATCCAGGCCCCGCTGCTCGCCGAGGCCGCGGCCCTGGAGAAGGCGGAGAGGGACCGCGAGGAACACTGGAAGGACCGCTCCCGGGACCGGTCCGCCTCCGGTCGTCACGGCCTGAGGATCGGGAACATGGTGGTCCAGGGCCAACGGGTGCCGATGCTCCAGGCCCACGCCGGAGACGTCATCCACGTCCGGTCCGAGGACCCGGGCCGGGTCCACCCGTTCCTGCTCAACCTGCTCGCGGGGCAGAACACCCCTGCCGCTCCGGGGCACCCGGTGCCGGACCTGGAGATGATCGTGGACGGCTACGACTACACCCTCGCCCCGGGACGCCAGCGCCGCAGGCTGGTGGGCCACGCCTCCGGGAGGGTGCCGCTGGAGCGCGGCACGGTCTCGCGCGCGATCACCTACCGCAAGCCCGCGGCCACCGACGATCAGGCCGCGCAGGCCCTGGCCCGGGTGGGACTGGACGAGGTGCTGCCGAGCCTGCCGAAGGGCGCCCGCACGAGGATCACCAACGGCGGGCAACCGCTCACCGGGTCCCAGATCGCCCGCCTGAAACTGGGCCGGGCGCTGCTGGACGACCCACCCCTGCTCGTGCTGGACGGCATCGACACGGACCTGGACGAGGAAGGCCTGCGGTTGCTGCGCCGCGAGCTGGAGGAGTACCCCGGAGTGGTGCTGTTCACCTCGCAGAATCCCGGCAGGGTGGCCCCCGGCCACCGGGTCTGGACGGTCGACGCGCCCTGAGGGGGGCCACCTAGACTGGACCCATGGAATACCTCGTGCCGGCGTTGATCGTCGTGGTGGTGGGCGCCATCGTGGGCGGTGGGGCCTGGTGGCTCTCCCGCCGCGCGTCCTCCCCGACCCCTGAGTCCGGCGCTGCGGGACAGCGGCGCCGCGGCAGGCGGTCCCTGGCCGGCCGGGTCAGTTCGGAGAGTGCCCGCGTGGCCTCGGGCCGGCTCGACCAGGAGTCCCACCGGGAGATCTACCGGCTCATCGCCGCGGGCCGGACCAGCGACGCCGTCATGGCCTACCGCCAGTCCACCGGCCTGGGGACCTTCGAGTCCATGCTGGACGTCCAGGCGCTGGCCACGTATCCGCAGATGTGGGTCCGTCCCGGGGCCGCGCCGGGCCCGGCATCGGCCCCGGCCCCGGCACCGGCCGCGGACACCGGGGCGGCAGCTCAGCCCCAGCCCTCGCCGGAGCAGGCTCGTCCGCCGGAACCGCGGGACTCCGCAACCGAGGAGGTCCCGGACACCACCAACCTGGTGGTTCCCCAGGACTGGCTGACCGACGCGCTGCCGGCAGACCGGCCCTTCGAGCTGGAAGTGGTCCGCGATGAGACCACGGTGCGGGTCTCCAGCGCGGACCTGCCACCCTTCCTGCGCGACCAGCTCACCGCGATGGTGCGGGACGGCCGCATCGAGGAAGCGGCCCTGGAACTGTCGGCGCACACCGTGCTGACCGCGGAGGAGTCACTGCAGTTCCTGCACATCCTGCAGCGCGACCAGGGCCAGGACGATTGAGGCACACGTGAAGGCGCCCGGCCCCTCGAGGGGACCGGGCGCCTTCAGGTGTGGGTCGGGTCAGCGGCGACGACGGGCGTCGCCCTCGTCGTCCACCTCGACGTCCTCGTGCTGGACGGTGCCCGAGACGTGCTCGGTGTCCTGCACGCGGTTCTTGTCCACGGTGACCTTCTCGGCGGTGGCGGTCTTGTCCACGACCGGCACCTCCTCGCGGGTGGTCATCACGACCTCCTCGTCCCCGGTGTTCCTCAGGGCCTCGGGGGAGTTCGGGTCGATGGACTCGCGCTCGACGACGACCTCCTCCTTGGACACGGGGACCTCGACGGTCTCGGTGTCCGTGTAGGTGTGCTTGCGCAACCGCACCTGCCCGGTCTCGCGGACCTCGGTGCCCACGTCGAGCTGTTCATCGCGCACGACGACCGACTCGCGGTCCGTGCCGACGCCGTGGGTGTCCGTCCCGCCGGTGCCGGTGGTGTGGATGCCGCCCTGCCGGTCGGCTCCGCCGGCGTCCACATCGCGGTCCAGGTCGGCGGCGGTGTCGTTCGCGTGGCCGCGCTGGACGCCCAGGCCGCCGACACCACCGGCTGCGGTGCCGCTGGCGGCGGTCCGTCCGACGTCCGGGTCGGTGTCCTGCCGGAGGCCGGTCCCGGCCGCCCGCGGGGAGCCGACGGCGTCATCGCCGTGCCGCCCGCCCGCCGGGTAGTCCAGGGAGTAGTACTCGTAGATCCGGCGCTCTTCCTCGGGCGTCAGGGATCCATCGGCGTCGATGTTCGGGGCGTCCTTGACGAAGGCCTTGTCGAACGGGACCTGGAGGCCGTCCTGGGACTGGGTGGCCTGGGAGACCGGGATGAAGGTCTCCTTCATGCCGAACAACCCGGTCCGGACGGTGATGAAGGTCGGCTGGTTGGTCTGGTCGTCCAGGTAGACCTGGCCGACGGAGCCGATCTTGTCCCCGTCCGTGCCGTAGACGGTGGCGTGCTGAAGCTTCTCGACTGAGGTGAAATCCTGCATGGCATGCTCTCCTTACTCGTGGCGTCCGGCGTGCGTTCGCAGGCCTGATGGAGACGTACCTGCCGGGATGAACCGGCGAGGATTCGGTATCGACCGGTCTCGCCTGTCCGGGTCGCGGAAGCAGGTGGGAGACCGACTGAGTGCCTACCCGTGACGCTAGGCACACCACCCGGGGGCTTGTCACCTTAAACAGGGACTTACCAGCCTTTTCAGAGGCTGTGCCGAGGTCACCTGCGGGTGCCTCACGCGGGAGGCACCGGATCGTCGACCGGGCGGCGGAAAGGCGGAGGGGGGGGTGACTGGACCCCTGCAGGCGACCCGCAAGGACGTCCGCAACGAGACGGCCGGAACGAGAGATGCCGCGGGACCCGGACAACGGGTCCCGCGGCATCGCGGGCGGAGACGGGGGGATTTGAACCCCCGGCCCAACTTTCGCCGGGCCCTTCATTAGCAGTGAAGTCCATTCGGCCGCTCTGGCACGTCTCCTTCGGCCACCGGCTCGACGGCCGGTAACCATGCCATGTTAGCCGCCTCGGGCGCTCCGAATCAAAGCGCGCCCCGGCCAGGTCACTGAGCAGGCCCGCCGACGCCTGCGGGATCGGCCGTCCCGGCGTCCTGGCACACCTCCGGGACTCGGGCGCCGTCACCGACCGACTGCCAGAGGAACTCCAACGACCTGGCGTGCATGGCCGCCGCCTGGCGGTTGTCACTCGCCCCGGCGTGCCCGCCCTCCAGGTCCTCGTGGAACCACGCGTTGGGCACCCCGAGGCGCTGCATCCGCGCGGCCATCTTGCGCGCCTGGACCGGCCCGACCCGGTCGTCCGAGGTGGCCGTCCACACCAGCAGGTCCGGATGCCCGGTGCCCTCACCGGCCCCGTCCCGGCCCTGCACCGCGTCCGCCACCGGCTCGTCCAGCAGCAGGTGGTAGGGGGAGAAGGTCCGGATGAACTCCCACTGGTCCGCATCGTCCGGGTCCCCGTACTCGGCGATCCAGCTGTGCCCGGCGGACAGCGCCGTGTACCGGCGCATGTCCAGCAACGGCACCCCGCAGCTCAGGGCGCCGAACAGTCCGGGGTACCGGGTGGCCATCACGCCCATGAGCAGTCCTCCGTTCGAGCGTCCCGTGGCCGCCAGGTGGGCGCGGTCGGTGACCCCCCGGTGCACGAGGTCCCGGGCGACCGCGGCGAAGTCCTCGTAGGCCCGGTGCCGGTTCTCCCGCAGCGCCGCCCGGTGCCAGTCCGGCCCGTACTCACCGCCGCCGCGGATGTTGGCGATCACGTGGATCCCGCTCCGTCCGGCGTCGTTGACCCGGGTCAGCCACCCCAGTCCGTGCACACCGGAGTAGGCCGGCAGCTTGGACGCCAGGAAGCCGCCGTAGCCGTCCATCAGCACCGGGTGCGTCCCGTCGGCCTCCAGGTCCTCGGGTCCCACCTGGAAGTACGGGACCCGGGTGCCGTCCGCGGACACCGCGAAGAACTGCCGCACGCACAGCCCGGTGGCGTCGAAGCGGTGCGGGGCGGTGCGCACGGTCACCAGCGCGGGGACGACGCCGGCCGCACCGGTCCCCGGGGCCGCGGCGCCCGGCCCCGTCGTCTCGCCAGACCCGGCCGATGGGACCGCGGGCAGGACCGCCGGCAGGGTCGCCCGGAGCAGGGTCGGGGGCGTCAGGGCCCCGGTGGCGGTGATCCACAGGTCGTCGCCGCAGTCCTCGTCCTCGTCGTCGACGGCCCCGACCGAGAGCGTCAGGTAGGGGTCGGCGGGATTGGGGGTCTGCAGGGCCAGGGGCCGGGCGCTCGCGGCGGAGTCCGGGGTGCCCAGGAGCGACTGGGGCAGGACCAGGACGGAGGAGGCCACGTGGCGCAGCACCGTCAGCACCAGGTGGGACCTCGTCCACGACCAGGAGGACAGGGTGGCCTCGGGCCCGGGCACGAAGGCCGGCTGCGGCTCCTCCGTTCCGTCGAGGAGGCCGGCCGCCGTGCACACGAGCAGGGAGCCGGAGGGATGGCGGACGGTGGTCCCGTCGGGCAGGGTCCGGTCCCAGTCCGACTTCAGGAACAGCACCAGCCACTGCCGGTGCACGTCCACCTCGGCGTCCTCGGGCACGTCCACGAGCCGCCAGCCCGGCCGCGGTCCCTCGGCCTCCGGGTCCCGCAGCCACGTGGTGGAGCGGTAGAAGTCGATCGCGTCGATCGCCACGGTGCGTTCCCACCCCGGCGTCGAGTCGTGGCCGCCGAAGGCCGCCACGTGCCCGCGGTCCACCGAGAACACGGTCTGCGCCTCCTGCAGGGACTGTCCCCGGGCCAGGATCCGCAGCGTGCTGGCGTAGGAGGACTGGGTGGCGTCGCCGGCGTCGGGATCAGGGTCCGTCACGGTGCCGACCAGCAGGTGGTCCCGGTCGATCCACGACGCCTGGGTCTTGGCCACCGGGAGGCTGAAGCCCGGCAGGGACGCATCCGTGCCCGCGGACGGCTCACCGTCCCCGGGCCGGCCGCCGGCGGGAACGAACGCCCGGGCGGCCAGGTCGAACTCGCGCACGGCGACGGCGTCACCCCCGTCCGGGGACAGGCGCACCAGCGCGCGGTCCCAGTCCGGGCGCAGCAGCCGGGCACCGGAGAAGACCCAGGGGGTGCCCTCCTCCTCGGCGAGCCGGTCGACGTCCAGCAGCACGTCCCAGTCGGGGTCCCCGGCCAGGTAGGACTCCCAGTCGGTGCGCCGCCACACCCCGCGGGGGTGCTCGGCGTCGCGCCAGAAGTTGTAGTACATCCCGCCGCGCTTGCTGACGTGGGGAATGCGGTCCGGGGCGTCCAGGACCTCCGTCACCTGGTCGCACAGGCGGCGGAATCCCTCCGTGTCCAGCTGCGCCTCGGTCCGGGCGTTCTGCCGGCGCACCCACTCCAGTGGGCGCTCGCCGTGGATGTCCTCGAGCCAGAGGAACTCGTCGTCGGTGCCGGTCACGGGTGGTGTCTTCGCCATCCCCCCATCAGACCACGGACTGCGTCCGGCCGGGTCCTCCCCCCTAGGCTGGGGGACAGCACCCATCCCGGCCCGAGAGGACACCGCCCATGCCGCCCACTCCCGACGTTCCGCACCCGGCCAGGATCGCCGTCGTCGGAGCCGGACCTCGGGGCACCTCGTTCCTGGAACGGCTCCTGGCGGTGATCGAGGAGGCACGGGACGCGGGAACGGGCCCGTCCGCACCGGTGGTGGACATCGTGGTGCTGGATCCGCACGCCCCGGGCCCCGGCCGGGTCTGGCGCACCGACCAGTCGCCGCTGCTGCTGATGAACACCCCCTCCTTCTTCCCGACGGCGGCCGCGGCCGGCACCCCGGGACTGCGCGCCTCCTCCGCCGGCCAGACCTTCGACCAGTGGCGGATGTCCTACCCGGACCGGGCCGGTGACCTCGACCGCACCGACTACCCGCCCCGAGCGGTCTACGGCCTGTACCTGTCCGACCTGTACTGGGAGGTGACCCGGGCGCTCGAGGCCAGCGGCGCCGTCGGGACCATCACCTGGGAACGCACCGAGGTGGAGTGCCTGGAACCGCGCCCCGACGGCGGGGTCCGGCTGGGCCTGCAGGACGGCCGGACGCTGGAGGCGGACGCCGTGGTGCTGGGCCTGGGCCATGTCCCGGCCCGGCTGAACCGGGAGCAGCAGGCGCTGCGGTCGTCGGCCGCCGAGCTGGGGCTGGACTACCGGGGGCCGAACCTGCCGGCCGAGGTGGACTGGGACGCCGTGCCCGCGGG
>NZ_CALMQR010000088.1:0-50895 GCF_937871995.1 uncultured Citricoccus sp.
CCGTCCCGGTGCGGGCCGTCAGGACTGGCGGCGGGGCTCCGCCTCAGGCGGGGCCGGTCCGTGAGTCGATCGACGCGTGGGCCGGGGACGCCCTGCGCCACCCAGGGGTCCACGAGCCCGCGGAACGCCTCGGGTTGCTCCACCCAGGGATAGTGGCCGCAGTCCCCGATCATCTCCAGCCGGGCACCCAGGACGCGGGCGCCGGCACGGACCGGGGCATCGCCGACGAGGATGTCCTCCGTGCCGCCGATGACGAGCGTGGGAGGCAGGTCAGCCTGCCGGACGCGGTCCGCGGCGTCCTCCGGGATGTCCCGGGACCAGGCACCGGAGGCCGCGAGCGAGGTCGACCCGAGGGGTGAATGCTCCTGCTCCCGCAGGGTCCACCGCGCGTAGCCGGCGGGGCGCTGGACCGGTGAGTCCGCCTGGAACCGCGCCTCGTCCCGCGGGGCGGGTCCGGCCAGCGAGGCCATCGCCCGGCCGATCACCGGTTCCGTGCGCCGGGCCGCGATCGCGGCGCCGTCGTGCTCGGTGTCGGTGAGCCAGGTCAGCGACGGGGTGACGAGCAGGAGGGAACGCACGCGGCCCGGGTACCGGGTGGCCGCGGCCAGCGCGAGCTGCGCCCCCGCGGAGTGGGCGATCAGGTCGGCCCGGTCCAGGCCCAGGGCGTCGAGCGCGGACACCACGTCGGCCGCGTCCGTCCACCAGCCCCGGGACAGGCTTCCGGTGGCCGGCGTCCCGCGCGGGTGCAGGACGGCCAGCGTCCGGGTCCCGGCCAGGCCGGCCAGGTCCTCGAGGTACTCCGGCGAGCGGCACGGCCCGCCCGGCAGGACGAGGACCGGTGGGCCGGAACCGGCGCCCAGGACCTGGACGGCGAGGGGAGTGCCGTCGTCGGCGACGGCGGAGATCAGGGAACCGGTCTGCGTGGACTCCACGGCCGGCGTCCCTACAGGTACAGGCCGGCCAGCCGGGTCAGCGAGGACCGGATGCCGTTCGCGTTGTCCGCCGGCCGCCGGCTCAGTTCGTAGGCCCTGGCCACGAGCGGCCTCGTCCAGGAGTAGTCGAAGGTCTCGGTGACCAGGGTGGTGCCGTCGCCCCGGTCCTCGAACTGCCAGCGCCAGCGGTGACCGCCCGGGTGCTGCCACTCCACCACGCGGTCCTGGTCCGACGCGGTGGTCACCAGCCTCATCGTGTAGGGCAGGCCGAACTTGCGCATCGCCATCGTGAACTCGTCACCCACCGCCAGCCGGGTCGGCCCGGTCCTGGTGTACTGCACCGACTCCGAGCCGTCCACCTCGTGGTGCCGGTGGGGATTGGCCAGCAGGGCCCACAGCTCGGTGGCGGGGGCGTTCACGGTGATCCGGTAGCTGACCTGACGGGGACCGGTGCCCACCCGTTCCGGCCAGGCGGCCTGGGGCGCGGACACCGGAAGGCCGGTCTCCGGGTTGGTCCGTCCTGATGCACTCTCGGGCTGATCGCTCATGGCCCCAGTCTAGGGACGGCCGAGCTGTCGTCACCCGCGGTGTTCGCACGCCGCCCTCACCCGCCGACGGCGCGCGCACGCCGCCGGTGACGGGACCACCCCGGCTAGGGTGGGGCCGTCACCTCCACCGCCGCACCGTCCCCGAGGCACCGCCATGTCATCCAAGAAGCCCACGTCCCCCGGACAGCCCGCCGCACCGAACCATCCGGAGGTCCGGCAGAACCTGGCGCTGGGGCCCTCCGGGGCCCGCCCGGGGGACCGGATGTCGGTGTGGGCCACGCTGCGGCGGCCGGGATGGCTGAAGACCGAGGTGCTCGCCGGGCTGGTGGTCGCGCTCGCCCTCATCCCGGAGGCCATCGCGTTCTCGCTCATCGCCGGCGTCGACCCGACGGTAGGGCTGTACGCCACCGCCGTCATGGCCATCTCCATCGCCTTCCTCGGCGGGCGCCCGGCGATGATCTCCGCCGCCACGGCGGCCACGGCCCTCGTGATCGCCCCGGTGGTGGCCAGCCACGGTGTCCAGTACCTGCTGGCCACGGCCGTCCTGGCCGGGGTCATCCAGGTCCTGCTGGGCCTGCTCGGCGTCGCGCGGCTGATGCGGTTCATCCCGCGCAGCGTGATGACCGGTTTCGTGAACGCCCTGGCCATCCTCGTCTTCATCTCCCAGCTGCCGGACCTGATCGGGGTGCCGTGGGTCGTCTACGTGCTGGTGGCGATCGGGCTGGCCCTCATCTTCGTCCTGCCCCGGCTCACCACCGCCGTCCCGGCCCCGCTGGTCTCGATCGTCGTCGTGACCGTGCTGGTGATCGCCACGCAGCTGGCGGTGCCGACCGTTGGGGACAAGGGCGAACTCCCGGACGCCCTGCCCTCCCTGGTCATCCCGGACGTCCCCCTCACCCTGGAGACGCTCGAGGTGATCGCCCCCTACGCGCTGGCCATGGCCGTCGTGGGGCTGCTCGAGTCGCTCATGACCGCCAAGCTGGTGGACGACATCACGGACACCCGCTCGGACAAGACCCGCGAGGCCCTGGGGCAGGGCGGGGCCAACGTCCTCGCCGGGCTCTTCGGGGGCATGGGCGGCTGCGCGGTGATCGGGCAGACGATGATGAACGTCAAGGTCGCCGGGGCGCGGACGCGGTTGTCCACCCTCACGGCCGGCGTGATGGTCCTGGTGCTGTCGGTGCTGCTGGAGGAGGCCGTGGCGGTGGTGCCCATGGCCGCGCTCGTGGCCGTGATGGTCTTCGTGGCCTGGTCGGCCTTCGACTGGCACTCGATCCGGCCCTCCACCCTGCGGGCCATGCCGAAGTCCGAGACCACGGTCATGCTCGTCACCGTGGTCTCGACCGTGGCCACGGGGAACCTGGCCGTCGGGGTGGGCCTGGGGGTACTGGCGGCCATGGTGCTCTTCGCCCGCCGGGTGGCCCACGTGGTCACCGTGCACCGGGCGGTCCAGGACGGTCCCGACGGCGGCGCGACCGCCACCTACACGGTCGACGGGGCCTTGTTCTGGGCCTCCTCGAACGACCTCTACACCCAGTTCGAGTATCTCGAGGACCCGGAGCGGGTCGTGATCGACCTGTCCCGCTCCCACATCTGGGACGCCTCCACCGTGGCCAGCCTGGACGCGATCACGGACAAGTACGCGCGGTACGGCAAGGCCGTGGAGGTCAACGGGCTGAACCGGGCGAGCGCGGCCATGCGCGAACGCCTGCGCGGTCGGCTGGCCGCCGGGGACTGACCCGCCGGCCAGATTCCTTCCCTCCGGGTCTTGGTCCGCACCGGTGGCCGGCGGCATGCTGGTGGTGACCGGGTGGCCCGGGCCACCCGGTCGGGACCGGCGTGCCGTCAGGCACCCGAGCGACGACGGAGGCCGGTGGACCGATGGACGCGGTGCGGGAGGTGCTCGGAGCTGCGGACTCCGCCTGGGTCTATCCGCTCGGGATGATGCTGGTCGCCGTCTCGGCGCTGTTCCCGCCCGTCCCGAGCACCTCCGTCTTCGTCGCGCTCGGGGCGCTGTCGGCCACGGAGAACGTGCCCAACGGCTTCCTGCTGGTGGTGTCCATGCTGGCCGGCGCCCTGATCGGGGACGCGGCGACCTACGGGCTGGTGCGGCAACGGGACGTGGCGAACTGGCGCATGCTCCGCGGGGACCGGGCACGGAAGGCGCTGGACGCCTCCCGGAACCGCCTCGACCACGGCGCGGTCTCCTGGGTGCTGACCTCGCGCTTCATCCCCCTGGGCCGGCTGACCATGAACGTGGCCTGCGCCATCACCCCCATCCCCTGGGGTGCCTTCATGCTCTACTCGCTGGGGGCGGGCATCCTCTGGTCCGCCTACTCCGTGGGCATCGGCGCGCTGTCCGGACTGCTGCCCGGGCTCTCCACGGAATTCACCGTCCTCGTGGCGATCGTGCTCTCGCTGCTCCTGGGCCGCGCGATCGGCGCCGCGGCGGCCTGGTACCTCCAGCCGGAGGCCTGACCGCCCGGCAGGACCCACCGGTCCGGGCCCCGGCCCGGCCCGAGGGTTGCACTCCGCGCAAAATCGTATACGATCTGTGGTGAGCGACGCAGATCACACGACGCAGACCACCCCCTGACCGCGGAGGCGCAACACACCATGGCAGACAACGCAGAGGGCACGGCGGTGCCGACCACCGGCCCCGTGGACTTCACCACCCGTGGGCACCGCCCGGGCAAGGTCATCGCACTGCACCTGAACTACCCCTCGCGCATCGCCCAGCGCGGGCGCTCGCCGCAGTTCCCCGGTTACTTCCTCAAGGCCGGCACCTCCATCGCCACCACGGGTGCCGAGATCGAACGCCCCGCCGGCACCGAGCTGCTGGCCTACGAGGGCGAGATCGCCCTGGTCATCGGCGAGGACTGCCGCCGGGTCTCCCCGGAGGAGGGCTGGTCCAAGGTCTCCGGGATCACCGCCGCGAACGACTGGGGACTGTACGACCTGCGCCACGCGGACAAGGGCTCCAACATCAAGAACAAGTCCGGAGACGGCTACACCCCGTTGGGCCCGGAGGTCATCCCCGCCGCCGCCGTCGATCCGGCCGGGCTGCGCGTGCGCACGTGGGTCAACGGCGAGCTGGTGCAGGACGACACCACCGCCGACCTGGTCTTCCCCTTCGGCCAGCTGGTGGCGGACCTGTCCCAGCTGATGACCCTGGAGGCCGGGGACGTCATCCTGACCGGCACCCCGGCCGGTTCCTCGGTCGCCCAGCCGGGTGACGTCGTCGAGGTGGAGGTGGACGCCCCCGGTGCGCCCGGTGCGCCCTCCACCGGACGGCTCGTCTCCCGCGTGGTGGCCGGGGAACACCCGATGGCGCCCTACGGACACGGACCGAAGGTCGACGACACCCAGCGGGAGGAGGCCTGGGGCTCCCGCGAGGCCGCCGGCCTGCCACCGGTCCCGGCGGCGGAGGGCGCCACCGGGGCCGGATCGGAGGGCTTCCACTACGTGCCCTCCGCGCCCACGGCGGACCGCTCACTGCTCACCGAGGAGCTGAAGGCCACGATCAACGCCACCGCGGTGGCCACCATCACCGCCCAGTTGCGCAAGCGCGGCATCGACAACGCCACGATCGACGGCGTGCGCCCCATGCACCCCGGGCAGCGCATCCTGGGCTACGCCAAGACCCTGCGCTACGTCCCCAACCGCGAGGACCTGTTCAAGGCCTTCGGCGGCGGCTTCAACGCCCAGAAGCGGGCCATGGACACCGTGGAGCAGGACGACGTCGTCGTCATGGAGGCCCGCGGGGAGACCGGCACCGGCACCCTCGGGGACGTGCTGGCCCTGCGCGCCAAGGTGCGCGGCGCCAACGCCGTGATCACCGACGGCGGCGTGCGGGACAGCGCGGCCGTCGCCGAGGTGGACATCCCGGTCTACTCCAGTGGCGTCCACCCGGCCGTGCTCGGCCGCCGGCACGTGCCCTGGGAGGTGGGCGGCACCATCGCCTGCGGCGGCACCACCGTGCAGTCCGGGGACATCATCGTCGGCGACGACGACGGCGTGGTGGTCATCCCGCCGGCACTTCTGCATGAGGTCGTCGAGGACGCCTACGCGCAGGAGCTGCAGGACGCCTGGGTGTTCGACCGCGTGGCCGAGGGCCACCCGGTGGACGGGCTGTTCCCGCCGAACGCCGAGTGGAAGCAGCGCTACGCCGAGTACCGGGCCGCGCAGGACGCGGAGCGGTCCCGGTGAGCACCCTCCGGGGCGCCGCGCCGGCGGGGGCGCCGGACACCGTGCCCCCCGCGGAGAGCCACTCCAAGGCGGACCGGGCCTACCAGGCGCTGATCGAGGGCATCCAGCAGGGCCGCTTCGCCCCGGGCAGCCGGCTCGTGCTGGCCCAACTGGCCGAGGAGCTCGGGATGTCCGTGGTGCCGGTGCGGGAGGCGATCCGCCGTCTCCAGCACGACGACCTCGTCTCCTACGAGCGCAACGTGGGCGCGACCGTCGTCGGCGTCGACCCCGAGGAGTACAGGTACACCATGGAGACGCTGGCGCTGGTGGAGGGCTTCTCCACGGCCCAGTGCGCCCCGCTGGTCACCGCCGGGGAACTGGAGCGGGCCCGGGACATCAACGCCCGGATGCGCGCCCTGCTGGACGACTTCGACCCGGTCGAGTTCACCGCCCTGAACAAGGAGTTCCACTCCACCCTGTTCGAGCACCACCAGAACCCGCACATCCTCGACCTCGTGCACCGCGGCTGGAACCGCCTGACCGCGTTGCGCTCCTCGACCTTCGCCCACGTGCCCGGCAGGGCACCCCAGTCCGTGGCCGAGCACGACCAGCTGCTCGACCTCATCGCCGCCGGTGCCCCGTTCCAGGACATCGAGACGGCCGCCCGGCAACACCGCGCCAACACCCTGGCGGCGTACATGGACACCATGGCGTCCGCCGGCCAGCACTGAACCCACCCCAGCCGTCCACCTGTCCGACCGAGAGGACCCCACGATGACGACCCAGGCCATCCCGAACACCGACTTCGCCCCGGCGAACCTGCCGGAGAAGATCCAGCACTACATCAACGGCAAGCACGTCGACTCGATCGACGGCGACACCTTCGAGGTGCTCAACCCCGTCACCAACCAGCCCTACCTGAAGGCCGCCTCGGGCAAGGTCGCGGACGTGGACGCCGCCGTCGCCGCCGCCAAGGAGGCCTTCGAGAACGGCCCGTGGCCCACGATGCTGCCGCGCGAGCGCTCCCGCATCCTCCACAAGGTCGCGGACATCGTGGAGTCCCGCGGCCAGGACCTGGCCGAGATGGAGTGCTTCGACACCGGCCTGCCGATCAAGCAGGCCCTGGGCCAGGCCCGGCGCGCGGCCGAGAACTTCCGGTTCTTCGCGGACCTGATCGTCGCCCAGCACGACGACGCCTTCAAGGTCCCGGGCCGCCAGGCCAACTACGTCAACCGCAAGCCGATCGGCGTGGCCGGGCTCATCACCCCGTGGAACACCCCGTTCATGCTCGAGTCCTGGAAGCTGGGCCCGGCCCTGGCCACCGGCAACACCGTGGTGCTCAAGCCCGCCGAGTTCACCCCGCTGTCCGCCTCCCTGTGGCCGGGCATCTTCGAGGAGGCCGGGGTCCCGGCCGGCGTGTTCAACATCGTCCACGGCTACGGCGAGGAGGGCTTCGCCGGTGACTCCCTGGTCAAGCACCCGGACGTGCCGCTGATCTCCTTCACCGGCGAGTCCCGCACCGGGCAGATCATCTTCGGCAACGCCGCCCCCCACCTCAAGGCGCTCTCCATGGAGCTCGGCGGCAAGTCCCCGGCCGTCGTCTTCGCGGACGCGGACCTGGACGCCGCCATCGACGCGACCATCTTCGGCGTCTTCTCCCTCAACGGTGAGCGCTGCACCGCCGGCTCCCGCATCCTGGTCGAGCGGAGCATCTACGACGAGTTCGTCGAGCGCTACTCCGCCCAGGCCCGGCGCGTGAAGGTCGGCCTGCCGCACGACGAGTACACCGAGGTGGGCGCCCTGGTGCACCCGGAGCACTTCGAGAAGGTCATGTCCTACGTGGAGATCGGCAAGTCCGAGGCCCGGCTGACGGCCGGTGGCGGGCGTCCGGAGGCGTTCCCCGAAGGCAACTTCATCCAGCCCACGGTGTTCGCGGACGTGGCCCCGGACGCCCGGATCTTCCAGGAGGAGATCTTCGGCCCGGTCGTGGCCATCACCCCGTTCGACACGGACGAGGAGGCCCTGGCCCTGGCCAACAACACCAGGTACGGGCTGGCCGCCTACATCTGGACCAACGACCTCAAGCGCGCCCACAACTTCGCCCAGGACGTGGAGGCCGGGATGGTGTGGCTGAACTCCAACAACGTGCGTGACCTGCGCACCCCCTTCGGCGGCGTCAAGGCCTCCGGTCTGGGCCATGAGGGCGGTTACCGGTCCATCGACTTCTACACGGACCAGCAGGCCGTGCACATCAACCTCGGTGAGGTCCACAACCCCGTCTTCGGCCGCCAGGAAGAGGCCGCCGAGGACCTCCAGGCCTGACCGCCCCCACCCCCCTCCCGCATTCCTTCCAGCATTCCCTTCCACAGCAAGGACCAGTCATGACCCACCTCGACGACCGGACGATGACGTCCTCGGGCTTCTACGTCTCCCAGGAGGCCCCCATCCACTCCGACAACCCGATCCCCACCCCGAAGGCCCCGGCGCCGGACATCCTGCGCTGCGCCTACATGGAGCTGGTGGTCACCGACCTGGCCAGGTCCCGTGAGTTCTACGTGGACGTGCTCGGGTTGACCGTGACCGAGGAGGACGAGGAGACCATCTACCTGCGCTCCCTCGAGGAGTTCATCCACCACAACCTGGTGCTGCGCAAGGGCCCGGTGGCCGCCGTCGCCGCCTTCTCCTACCGGGTGCGCAGCCCCGAGGAGCTGGACAAGGCCGTGGCCTTCTACGAGGAGCTCGGCTGCCGCGTGGAGCGCCGCCCGGAGGGCTTCACCAAGGGCATCGGCGACTCGGTGCGCGTGGAGGACCCGCTGGGCTTCCCGTACGAGTTCTTCTACGACGTCGAGCACGTCGAGCGCCTGGCCTGGCGCTACGACCTCTACACCCCGGGGGCGCTGGTGCGCCTGGACCACTTCAACCAGGTCACCCCGGACGTGCCGCGCGCCACGAAGTTCATGCAGGACCTGGGCTTCCGCGTCACCGAGGACATCCAGGACGAGGCCGGCACCGTGTACGCGGCCTGGATGCGGCGCAAGCCCACCGTCCATGACACCGCCATGACCGGCGGCGACGGCCCGCGCATGCACCACGTGGCGTTCTCAACCCATGAGAAGCACAACATCCTGGCGATCTGCGACAAGATGGGCGCCCTGCGCATCTCCGACCGGATCGAGCGCGGCCCCGGCCGCCACGGCGTCTCCAACGCCTTCTACCTCTACATCCTGGACCCGGACGGCCACCGGATCGAGATCTACACCCAGGACTACTACACCGGCGACCCGGACAACCCGGTCGTCACCTGGGACGTGCACGACAACCAGCGCCGCGACTTCTGGGGCAACCCGGTCGTGCCGTCCTGGTACACCAACGCCTCCCTCGTGCTCGACCTGGACGGGAACCCGAAGGAGGTCGTGGCCCGCACCGACGACTCCGAGATGGACGTGACCATCGGCGCGGACGGGTTCTCCTACACCCGCGAGGGTGACGAGTCCGGCACCTGGAAGGGCGAGGCCGCCAAGGGCTTCAAGCTCGGCAACCAGCTCTGACCCGTCGTCTCCCGACGCCGGCCGGCACCTCACGCGGTGGGGGACCGGCCGGCGTCGTGGCCTGGGCCCGTTACCTCCTTCGGGAGGTAACGGGCGGTCCTTTCGGCTCATAGTGTGGCGCGCATCACATTGATCGTCCGCACTGAGGAGAGGCCATGACCCTGATGAGCCATGACCGGCAGCAGCCGTTGACCGAGGCCGCCGCGCCGGCCAAGAAGCCGCCGATGGGCCGTGTAGCCGTCGCCACCACGGTGGGCACCACCATCGAGTACTACGACTTCTTCATCTACGGCACCGCGGCGGCGCTGGTGTTCCCCACCCTCTTCTTCGGCACCCTGGGCGAGGCCGGCGGCCTGGTGGCCTCCTTCGCCACCTTCGCGGTCGCCTTCTTCGCGCGGCCCGTGGGCGCGGTCATCTTCGGGCACTTCGGGGACCGGATCGGCCGCAAGAAGGCCCTCGTGGCCACCCTGCTGATCATGGGCGTGGCCACCGTGCTGATCGGCCTGCTGCCGACGCCGGCGAGCCTCGGGGCCTTCGCGGTCGTCGCCCCCATCCTGCTGGTGACCCTGCGCTTCCTGCAGGGGTTCGCCGTGGGCGGCGAGTGGGCCGGTGCCGCGCTGATGGCCGCCGAGTACGCCCCGCCGAAGCTGCGCGGCTACTTCGCCTCCCTGCCGATGCTCGGCCCGGCGATCGCGTTCGGCCTGGCCAGTGGCACCTTCCTCGTCACCAACATCACCCTCGGGGACTCCTCCGGGGCGTTCATGGAGATCGGCTGGCGCGTGCCGTTCGTCCTCAGCGCCGCCCTGGTGATCGTCGGCCTGTGGATCCGCCTGAGCATCGAGGAGACCCCGGTGTTCCTGGCGGCCAAGGCCAAGGCCGTTGCGGAGGCCAGGGCCCGGGCGGAGGACGTGCGGACCGGCGGCCCGGACGCGGCGCCCGCGTCCCCCCGCACCCTGCCGATCTGGGAGTCCGTGCGCCGGCAGTGGAAGGAGATGCTGTTGGGCGGGCTGGCCTTCAGCTCCCTGTTCGCCTTCTTCTACATCGGGACCTCGTTCCTCACCAGCTACGGCACGACCGTGCTGCAGCTGGAGCGCAACGAGGTGCTGACCACCGGCGTCATCACCTCCGTGTTCTTCGCGATCGCCACCGTGGGCTCGGGAATCCTCTCCGACCGCATCGGACGCCGGGGCACCCTGCTGCTGGCGGGCGTGGCCGGCCTGGTCTGGTCCTTCGTGATGTTCCCGGTGCTGAACACGGGGATGACCGAGGAGGGGGGCAGCTTCCTGTTCTTCACCCTCGGCGTGATCGGAACGCTCGTCGTGGCCGGGCTGAGCTTCGGCGCCGCCGGGTCCTTCCTGCCCGAGCTGTTCCAGACCGAGTACCGCTACACCGGTGCCGGGCTGGCCTACAGCCTGGCGGGGATCTTCGGCGGGGCCCTGCCGCCGCTGGCCGCGGCCACCCTGATGGCGACCTTCGGGGGTGGGGCCGTGGGCCTGATGCTCTCCGGCATCGCGGTGATCAGCGTGGTGGTCCTGGCCATGCTGCGCGAGACCAAGGGGTCCGACCTCGGCGCCCAGGAGGCGACCGCGGAGCCGGTGAACGCCGCCTGATCCGCGTCAGCCCCAGGAAGCCACGGCCCGGCAGCACGGGCCGTGGCTTCCTTGTTTTGCTAAAGTGTTGTGGATCACACACGAGGGGAGAGCCGCCTGTGTTGAGCCCGTCCGTCGAACTGCTGCGCCCTGATGACCGGGAGCTCATCCGGGCGTGGCTGCGCAGGATGCGCCAGGAGACGCTCACGGACGTGTGCTTCGGCGGGATCGTGCACGACGGCCGCCTGGAGATCTCCGAGCTGCGGGGCGCCAGGACCAGGGTCCTGGCCGGGCAGCAGGTGCCCGTGGGCCAGGGGCTGGGTGGCGAGGCGATGGCCCGGGACCGGCCGCTGACCGTCGAGGACTACGTCACCGCCCCGTCCATCACGCACCAGTTCGACGAGGTGGTCAGCGCCGAGGGGCTCTCGTCCATGGCGGCCATCCCCGTGGTGGTGGGCCAGCGGCCGCGCGCCGTGCTGTACGCCGCCACGCGGCAGGCGGGCACCGTGGGGGACCGGGTGATCCACGGCATGGTGTCCACCGGCCGCGCGATCGCCCAGGAACTGCGCGTGCGGGACGAGGTCGACCGCAGGGTGTCCATGATCGGGCTGGCGGACAGCGCCGGGGCCGGTGACGCCCGGGACCTCGAGGAGGCCGTGCGCACCGCGCACTCCGAGCTCATCGCGATCGCCCACTCCAGCCACGATCCCACCCTGGTCGCCGCCGTGCGCGCGGTGGCGGAGCGCCTCGAGCGCCGGGGGACGGTGCCCGCCGAGGTGCCCGCGCTGACCCGCCGGGAGATGGACGTGATGTCCCAGGTGGCCCTCGGCTGCAGCTACGCCGAGATCGGGGAGCGGCTCTCCCTCAGCCCGGTGACCGTCAAGAGCTACATGCGCTCGGTGATGATGAAGCTGCACTGCAACAACCGGGTGGAGGCGGTCGCCACCGCGCGCCGGTTGCGCATCCTGCCCTGAGCCTGCCGGCGCCACCCCGGCCTCGTCCCGGCCTGGTCCCGGAAGGGGCCGCGACCTGTGACGCAGATCGCGCCGTTATCGTATACGATCGAGGCACAACGCCCACCCCGTGGCGGCACGCCACGGGCCCCCCTGGGAGGAGCCAGCTTGCTCGACCATGAGACCCATGTGAAGATCGCCGACGAACTGCACCGGGCCGGCATCGACCGCCAGCCCGTCCCGCTGCTCACCGCGCGCTACCCCGAGATGCAGATCGAGGACTCGTACGCCGTCCAGCGCATCTGGGCCGAGCGGCAGGCCGAGGCCGGCCGCACCAAGGTGGGCCACAAGATCGGCCTGACCTCCAAGGCCATGCAGGAGGCCACCGGCATCGACGAGCCGGACTACGGGGTCATCTTCGATGACCAGGTGGTCGAGTCCGGCCACGTGTACGAGTGGGCGAGGTACACCCACCCGCGCATCGAGATGGAGCTGGCCTTCGTGCTCAAGGACGAGCTGCGCGGCCCCGGGCTGAACCTGATGGACGTGCTGCGCGCCACCGAGTACGTGGTGCCCGCCCTGGAGGTGCTGGACTCCCGCATCGAGATGAAGGGCCGCACCATCACGGACACCATCTCGGACAACGCCGCCCTGGGTTCCATGGTGCTCGGCGGGCGCCCGGTCGGCGTGGGGGACGTGGACCTGCGCTGGGTCGCCGGCATCCTGTCCCGCAACGAGGAGATCATCGAGACCGGCGTGGCCGCCGGGGTGCTGAACCACCCGGCCAACGGGGTGCACTGGCTGGCCAACCGGATCGCCGGGCACGGGGACGTGCTCGAGGCCGGGGAGATCATCCTGGCCGGGTCCTTCACCCGGCCCATGTGGGTCTACGCCGGGGACACCGTGTACGCAGACTACGGACCGCTGGGAACGGTGACATGCCGATTCGCGTGACCACTGAACCGAGCCTGAGGGACCTGTTCACCGCCGAGGCTGTCCGGGACCGCGGCGGGCGCCCCGTGGCCGGGATGTTCCTGTCCTCGGGGGATGCCACCGCCGCCGAGATCTGCGCGGGCGCCGGGCTGGACTACCTCCTCATCGACGCCGAGCACGCCCCGCTGTCCCTGGAGTCCATCCAGTCCCAGCTGCGGGTGATCGCCGGCACGGGCACGCTCGCGCTGGTGCGGGTCCCCGCCCTGGACGAGGTGGTCATCAAGCAGGTCCTGGACCTGGGCGCCCAGAACGTGCTGGTGCCCATGGTCCACACGGTCCAGGACGCGCAGGCGGCCGTGCGGGCCATGCACTACCCGCCGCGCGGGGTGCGCGGGGTCGGTTCGGCCCTGGCCCGGTCCGGCCGGTGGAACCGGACCACCGGATACCTCCAGGACGCCGGGGCGCAGGTGACCCTCCTCGTCCAGGTCGAGTCGGCCACCGCCGTGGAGAACGCGGCGGAGATCGCCGCCGTGGACGGCGTCGACGGGGTCTTCATCGGCCCCTCCGACCTGTCCGCCACCATGGGACTGATCGGGCAGCAGGCGCATCCCGACGTCGTGGCGGCCGTCAAGACGGTCATCGCGGAGGTGAAGGCCGCGGGGAAGATCGTGGGCGTCAACGCCTTCGTCGAGGCCCACGCCCGGGACTACGTGGAGGCCGGGGCCGACTTCGTGAACGTCGGCGCCGACGTCGCGCTCCTGGCCCGCGGCTCCGAGGCCCTCGCGGACACGTGGTGCCCGGACCCGGGCCAGGAGTCCGGTCCGGGCGGCGCTGCGGCCGGGCCGAGGGCCTCGACGCCGCGCGGATCCTACTGACAGGCCCTCATCGGCTCGCCCGGCCCGACCGGTACCCCGGGCGGGCCGGTGGCCGTGCGCCGGGCCCGGTGGGCCGTCCGGCGGGCCCGGTGGGCCGTCCGGCTGGGCTCCCCTCACCCGTGCCGGGCACCGCGGTCGTCCCCGGCGAGGACCGCGGTGGCCGCAGGATTCAGTGGCCGGTGGCCAGGCGCTGTCCGAGCCGGCCGGCGACCCGCTCCGCGCTGAGCGCGAGCTTCCTGCCCAGGGCCTCGACGTCCAGCTGGCGGGTCGCGTACACCACCGCGACGGCGGCCGGCAGGTGCCCGTCCACGCGCAGGGGGACGGCGACGGAGGAGACGCCGTCCAGGACCTCGTCGTTGCTGACGGCATAACCGCGCTGCCGGGCCTGCTCCACCTCCACGCGCGGGGGCAGGCCCCCGGTCAGTCCGGCGAGCTCCTCGGGCCCCATGCCCGCCTGCACGGCCAGACCCGGGGCTCCTCGGTCGAGGGGGTGGCGGGTGCCGGGGCGCTGGGTGACGGCGTGACCGTGGGAGGGCTCCACCGTCACCAGGGTGATGCACTCGCCCTGTCCCCAGACCGCCACGAAGGCGCTCATCTGCAGTTCGTTGGCCAGCGTGGTCAGCTCCGGCAGCGCGGCGGACTGCAGGTCCTGCTGCACCCCGCGCGCCAGGACGGCGAGCCCCGGTGCGCCGATCAGCCGTCCGGAGGCATCCCGCGTGATCAGCCCGTGGTCCTCCAGCGTGCGCAGGATCCGGTAGGCGATCGAGCGGTGGACACCGAGCTGGGCGGAGACCTCGGCGATCGTGGGCGGTTCCGGGGCGGAGACCACCAGTTCCAGCATGCGCAGCCCACGGGACAGGGTCTGGGAGTGCGGGGCGCCGCCGGACGCGTCCTCGCCCTTCCTCGGACGCGTCGCGGACGGGGTGTCGGGGGATCCGTGGGCAGGTGCGGTCACCGGGGGCCCTTTCATGGTGAGTCCTGAGGAGCAGGTCACGCCGCCTTGTGAGGGGCGTCACCTACCGTATATGATCTCGCATAGTTGTTCGCTATGAGAACTGTATGTTCGATTATAGAACACCCCTTCTCTCCCCGCCTTCACGACCGCAGGAGTCACCATGCTGTTCCACCACCACGGATACGTCTCCACCGATCCGCGCGTGCAACCCGCCGCCGGCGTGGGCATCGAACGCTCACCCGAACTGCCCGAGACCATGGACGTCCTCGTGGTCGGTTCCGGCCCGGCCGGCATGACCGCCACGGCCCAGCTCGCCAGCTTCCCCGAGGTCATGACCTGCCTCATCGACCGCCGCCCCAACCGCCTCGAGATCGGCCAGGCGGACGGCATCCAGGCCCGCAGCGTCGAGACCTTCCAGGCCTTCGGCTTCGCCGACGAGATCGTCGCGGAGGCCTACCACCTCACCGAGATGAACTTCTGGAAGCCGGACCCGGCCAACCCGGAGAACATCATCCGGACGGCCCGCGAGCTCGACGACCCGGCCGGCGTCAGCGAGTTCCCCCACCTGATCGTCAACCAGGCCCGCGTGCTGGACTACTTCGCGCGCTTCGCCAGGCACGCCCCCTCCCGCACCGAGCCGTACTTCGGCTGGGAGTTCGTGAAGCTGGAGGTCGGCGAGGGTGAGTACCCCGTGACGGCGACCCTGAAGCGCACCGGCGAGACCGCCGAGGCCGGGGTGGCCCCGGGCGAGGAGCGCGTGGTGCGCGCCAAGTACGTCCTCGGCGCCGACGGGGCCCACTCCAAGGTCCGCCGGGACATCGGTGCCCAGCACGTCGGGGCGGTGTCCTACCACGCCTGGGGCGTCATGGACGTGCTGGCCGAGACGGACTTCCCGGACATCCGCACCAAGTGCGCCATCCAGTCCAAGCACGGCTCGATCCTGCACATCCCGCGCGAGGGCGGTTTCCTGTTCCGCATGTACGTGGACCTGGGCGAGGTGGACCAGAGCGACGCCGGCGCGGTGCGCAAGACCCCGCTGGACGAGATCATCCGCCGCGCCAACGAGATCGTCACGCCGTACACCGTGGACGTGAAGGACGTGGCCTGGTGGAGCGTCTACGAGGTCGGGCACCGGGTGACCGACCGTTTCGACGACGTGCCGACCGAGGAGGCCGGCACGCGCACCCCGCGGGTCTTCATCGCCGGGGACGCCTGCCACACCCACTCGGCCAAGGCCGGCCAGGGGATGAACGTCTCCATCCAGGACGCCTTCAACCTGGGCTGGAAGCTCGGCCAGGTCGTCTCCGGGATCGCGCCGGAGAAGCTGCTGACCACCTACACGGCGGAGCGGCAGCAGATCGCCCAGAACCTCATCGACTTCGACCGCGAGTGGTCCTCGATGATGGCGGCCAAGCCGGAGGAACTGGAGAACCCCAACGCCCTGGAGGAGTTCTACCAGAAGACCTTCGAGTTCCCGGCCGGGTTCATGACGGAGTACCCGCAGGGCCTAATCACCGGTGCCGCCACCCACCAGGACCTGGCCACCGGCTACACGCTGGGCAAGCGCTTCAAGGCCCATCCGGTCAAGCGCGTGTGCGACACCAACCCCACGTTCCTGGGGCACCAGCACGTGGCGGACGGCCGGTGGCGGATCTACGCCTTCGCCGACGCCGCCGTGTCCTCGGCCCAGGACTCGGCGCTGCGCTCCTTCGCCGAGTGGCTGGAGTCCGCCGAGTCCCCGGTGCACCGGTTCACCCCGGCGGGCAAGGACCTCGACGCGCTGTTCGACGTCTACGCCGTCTACCAGCAGCCGCACCAGGAGGTGGACCTGATGCAGGCCCCGGGGATCTTCCGCCCCAAGGTGGGCACGTTCCAGGTCTCCAACCTCAACAAGGTGTTCGGCGTGGACCCGGAGGACGACATCTTCGAGGCCCGCGGCCTGAGCCGTGACGGCGTCGTCGTGGTCGTCCGCCCGGACCAGTACGTCGCCCAGGTGCTCCCGCTGTCCGCCACGGAGGAGCTGGCGGCGTTCTTCGAGGGCATCTACGGCGTCTGACCGTCCCCCCGGTGCCGTGCGGGCGGTGACGACCGGTCGTCATCACCCGCACGGCACCGGTCGTCCTCACCCGCGCGGTGCGGCAGGCCCCTACCGGGCGAAGCGGGTGAGGCGCAGCGAGTTCGCCACCACCAGCACGGAGCTGGCGGCCATCGCCGCCCCGGCGAGCATCGGGTTGAGCAGCCCGAACGCCGCCACCGGGATGCCCAGGGTGTTGTAGGCGAACGCCCAGAACAGGTTCGACTTGATGATGCCCAGGGTCCTGCGGCTGAGCTGGACCGACTGCACCACCTGGTGCAGGGACGAGCCCATCACGGTGATGTCCGCCGCCTCCCGGGCCACGTCGGTGCCGGAGCCCATGGCGATCCCCAGGTCGGCCTGCGCCAGGGCGGGGGCGTCGTTGACGCCGTCGCCGACCATGGCGACCACCCGGCCGGCCTCCTGCAGCTGCCGCACCTGGGCGACCTTGTCCTCGGGGCGCACCCCGGCGAACACGTCCCGGGCCGGGATCCCGACGGCGGCCGCCACCCGGGCGGCGACCTGCGCGTTGTCCCCGGTCAGCAGGATCGGCCGCAGCCCCAGCTCCGTGAGCTCCGCGATGGCCTGCGCCGAGGACTCCTTGAGGGTGTCCTGCAGCGAGACGATCCCGGCGACGCGACCGTCGACGACCACCCAGATCGCGGTGGCACCGGCCCCCTCCGCCGCGTCGAGGGCCGCGGTCTCCGCCTCGGTGAGCGTGCCGGACTCCAGCAGGGTGCCGATGTACCCGGACCGGCCCGCCGCGACGGTGCGCGGCTGCGTACGGCCGGGCTGCGCGGTGTCATCCCCGGTGGCACCGGTGACGGTGCCCGGGACGGCCGGTGAGCCGACGTCGTGCACGAGTCCGCGCACCCCGCCGCCGGCGGAGGAGGCGAAACCGGTCACCTCGGGGATGCCGCCGGCCTCGCGGGCGGCGTCCACGATGGCCCGGGCGATCGGGTGCTCGGAGTGGGACTCCACCGCGCCGGCCAGCCGCAGCACGGTGTCCGCGTCGAAGCCGTTCAGGGGGGTGACGCCGGTGACGGCGAGGGTGCCCTCGGTGACCGTGCCGGTCTTGTCCAGCACGATCGTGTCCACGGTGCGGGTGTCCTCGAGGGCCTCGGGGCCGCGGATGAGGATGCCCAGTTGCGAGGCGCGTCCCGTGCCGGCCAGCAACCCCACCGGGGTGGCCAGGCCGAGGGCGCAGGGGCAGGCGATCACCAGCACGGCGACGGCGGCGCGGAAGGCGGAGTGCGGGTCACCGGACAGGGCCAGCCACGCCAGGAACGTCACCACGGCGATGACGAGCACGATCGGGACGAACACCGCGGAGATGCGGTCGGCCAGCCGGGCGATCGGGGCCTTGCCGGTCTGGGCCTCGGACACCAGGCGCCCCATCTGGGCCAGGGTGGTGTCGCTGCCCACGCGGGTGGCGCGCACCAGCAACCGGCCGGAGGTGTTGACGGTGGCACCCGTGACGGTGTCCTGCGGGCCGACCTCCTCGGGGACGGACTCACCGGTGATCAGGGAGGTGTCCACGGCGGAGTGGCCGCTGACCACGAAGCCGTCCGTGGCGACCTTCTCGCCCGGGCGCACCACGAACTCGTCGCCGGGCACCAGTGCGGCCGCGGGGATGGTGGTCTCCACGCCGTCCCGCAGCACGGTGGCGGTCTTGGCGCCCAGGTCCAGCAGGGACCTCAGGGCCTCGCCCGCCCGGCGCTTGGCCCGGGCCTCGAGCCAGCGGCCCAGCAGCAGGAAGGTGGTCACCACGCCGGCGGTCTCGAAGTAGAGCTGGTGGTCCGCCATGGAGGTCATGCCCGCCATGCCGGCGTGTTCGGTCCCCGCCAGCGCTGTCATGCCCGGGTCCAGGAGTAGCTCGACCGTGGAGAAGGCCCAGGCGGCGAGCACGCCGATCGAGACCAGGGTGTCCATGGTGGAGGAACCGTGGCGGGCGGCCTTGAACGCGGCGGCGTGGAACGGCCAGGCGGACCAGAAGGTCACGGGGGTGGCCAGGGCGAGGGCGACCCAGCCCCAGTGCGGGAACTGCAGGGCGGGGACCATGGAGATCAGGAACAGCGGCACCGTGAGGGCGGCCGCCCCGATCAGCCGGGGCCGGATCACCTCGCCGGAGGGCCCGTGGTCCATGTGGTCCCCGTGTTCGCCGTGATCCGGGTGCTCACCCTGCTCGGGCCCCTCGGCCCCGGGCCGGATGTCGTGGCGCCGGACGTCCCCGTCCGCGTGCTCCGCCGGACGGGCGTCCCGGACGGCGGCGGGATGGCGGACGGTGGCCGAGTACCCGGCGCGGTCCACGGCGGCGACGAGCTCCGCGTCGGTGACGGAGGCCGGTGCGGTGACGGCGGCCGTCTCCAGGGGGAGGTTGACCGAGGCTCTCACGCCCTCCAGCTTGCCCAGCTTCCGTTCGACGCGCTGGACGCAGGAGGCACAGGACATCCCGCTGATGTCCAGGTCCACCCTGCGGATGCCGGTGTCCTGGTCCGGGGCGGTCGTGGCGTGGTCAGCGCTCATCTCAGGCTGACTCCAGCCCCGGGGTGGCCACGGCGTACCCGGCCTCCTCGACGGCGGCCTGCAGGTCCTCGGGTGCCGGCGGCCGCCCTTCGCTGGTCACGGTCGCCACCGAGGTGCCCCCGGACACCAGGTCCACCTCGACGCCCGTCACCCCGGGCAGCACGGAGAGTTCCTCGGTAACGCTGCGGACGCAGTGGCCGCAGGTCATGCCGGTGATCTTGATGTCGGTGGTGGTCATGGGAGTCCTCCTGGACGTCGGAATGATGTCGGTGGTGGTCAGCGGACGAGCCGGGCGATCGCCGCGGTGGCCTCGGCGATCTTCTCCTGCACGAGGGTGTCGTCCCCGGCGTCCCGGGACTGGCGCGCCGCCTCGGCGACGCAGTGCCCGAGATGGTCCTCCAGCAGGCCCAGGCTCACGGCGTGCAGTGCCTTGGTCGCGGCGGCCACCTGGGTCAGCACGTCGATGCAGTACTGGTCCTCGTCCACCATGCGGCTGATGCCGCGGACCTGTCCCTCGACCCGGCGCAGGCGCTTCAGGTACTCGTCCTTGCGCGGGCTGTATCCGTGGCCCGGGGCGCCGTCGGCCGCGTCGGCCGGCCGGGCCTCCCGGCCCGCCGTGGGGGCGACGGGGCCGGCAGTGAGGTGCGCTTCGCTGCTCATGCCCCGACCATATACCCCCTAGGGGTATTATCGCAAGTACCCCCAGGGGGTATATGTCCACGGGTGCGGCGGGGCTCCACTCCCTCCGGGGCCTCCGGGGCGCTCACGAGTGGACGTGTCCCTCCCCGTCCCGGTGTCCGGGCGGTTCCAGCTGGAAGGTGCTGTGCTCCACGGGCAGGGGGAAGTGCTCCGTGACGCAGTCCTGCAGCTCCTGCAGGATCTGGGTGGCATGGCCGTCGTCGAAGCAACCGCGCTCGACCACCACGTGGGCGGTCAGGACGGGCGTGCCCGTGTCGATCCGGGACACGTGCAGGTCGTGGACCTCCAGGACGTGGGGCATGCTGAGCAGGTGACGCCGGATGTCCGTCAGGTCCAGCTCGGCGGGTACCGACTCCAGCAGCACGCTGCCGGCCTCGCGCATGATCACCACCGCCCGGGGGATGATGAGCAGGCTGATGAGCATGCCGGCCACGGCGTCGGCGCGCATCCAGCCGGTGGTCGCCACCACCACCGCGCTGACGATGACCGCCACCGAGCCCAGGGCGTCGTTGACCACCTCCAGGAACGCCGCCCGCAGGTTCAGGGAGTGCTTCCTGCCGCCGGCGAGGACCACCAGGGAGGCGACGTTCCCCAGCAGTCCCACCGCGCCGAAGACCAGCAGGCCCTGCGCGTGGACCTCGGGCGGGTCCGCCAGTCGGAACGCGCCGTTGACCAGGGCGAACGCCCCCACCAGGAGCAGGATGGTGGCCTGGGCTCCGGCGGCCAGCACCTCCAGCCGGAGCAGGCCCCAGGTGCGGCGGCGTGAGGGCGGCCGGAGCACCAGCTGCGCCGCGACCAGCGCCACGAGCAGGCCGCCGGCGTCCGTGAGCATGTGCCCGGCGTCGACCAGCAGGGCCAGGCTGTCGGTCAGCACCGCGCCGACCACCTCGACGACGAGGATCGCGGAGGTGATGCCGAAGGCGATCGCGAGTCGCCCGCGAGCCGCGGTGGCGCCGTGCCGGTGGCCGGGAGCGCCTCGGTCAACCGTCATGCGGCGATCATAGGCCCAGGCCCCCAGGCCCCCAGGCCCCCAGGCCCCCAGGCCCCCGGGGCCCGGCCTCAGGACCCCGCGTCGTGGCCCAGCTCGGCGATCAGCTCCCGCACCCGCGCGTCGATGTCATCCCGTAACCGCCGCACGTCCTCGATGTCGCTGCCCTCCAGCGTGGGGATGTCCCAGTCGCGGTACTCGACGCCGTCGACCCTCTCGACGCGATCGGCGCAGGCGAGGGTGACGACCAGCTGGGCGGCCCGGTGGATGTCGTCGGCCAGGGGCTTGGGGTAGGCGTGCTCGAGGTGGACACCGGCCTCCGCCATGACCTGGACGGCCGCGTCGTGGACCGACCCGGCCGGTGCCAGCCCGGCGGAGCGGGCGGCGATCCTGCCCTCGGTGTGCTTGAGGACCAGGGAGGCCGCCATCTGGGACCGGCCGGCGTTCTCGTCGTCCACGAACAGCACGCGCGGGTTCCTCGCCTCGATGGCACCCCGGGCGATGGACAGGGCGCGCAGCCTGCTGTCCGCGAAATTGCCGGCCGAGGCGGTCAGGTAGGTCCTCACGGCGGCGGTGCGCTCCAGCTCCTCGTAGGACTCCTGGACCACCCGCTCCACCGTCTCCCGGTCCACCACATGGGCGTACCGCTCGTAGAGGTGGGCGGCGGTTCGCGCCAGGACGTTGCGGTCGAGCGCGCGAGAGGCGTGGCTGTCGTCGTGGGCGGTGTCCTGGGGCGTGGCGTTCCGGTCCATCATCACTCCAACGGTGGCGGCCCCGTGCAGGGCCGGTGACGGCCACGGACGGGGCCCGGGACCGGACGGCCCTGTCCGGGGCCGCCGGGCACCATGCTGGCCAGCGGGAGGGTGCCGGTCAAGACCCTGTCCGGGCCCGCCCGGTGGTCGACGCCGGGTGGAGGCGCGAGCGGTCGCTGGGCCGTCGGCAGGGGTGTCAGCACTCAGGCCGTCGTGGACGCTGACGGCGCCGGCCCGGACGCTGCCCACCGGGACTCCGGCCCCAGCTCCCGGACCAGGTCCAGGACGCGGGACTCGATCTCCGCGCGGGCCCGGCGCACGTCCTCCAGGGGGCGGCCGACGAGGTTGGGGATGCCCCAGTCGCGATAGTCCTTCCCCTCCAGCCGGTCGACCCGGTCCGCGCAGTCGAAGGTGATGACCACCTGGGCCGCCTCGAGGACGTCGGCCGTCAACGGCTTCGGGAAGGCGTAGTGCAACGCGATGCCGACCTCGTCCATCGCGGTCAGGGCGTCCTCGTAGATCGAGCCGGCAGGCTCCAGTCCCGCCGATCGGGCGGTGATCCGGCCGTCCGAGTGCTTGAGCGTCAGGGACGCGGCCATCTGCGAGCGGCCGGCGTTGGCGTCGTCGATGAAGAGCACGCGCGGCAACGGCGACTCGATGGCTCCGCGGGCCACGGCCAGCGCGCGGATCCGGCTCTCCGCGAACCGTCCGGCGGTGGTGGCGAGGAAGGACTTGACGGTCGCCCGACGGTCGAACTCCGCATAGGTCTCCGCCACCAGGCGGTCCACCGTGGCCCGGTCCACGGCCGGGGCGTACCGCTCGTACAGGTGTGCCGCCAGGCGGGCCAGCACCTGCTGGTCGCGCTCGCGGTAGTCCTGACCGGCCCGTCCGGCCAGGACCTGGGTGTCTGGATCCTGGTGCATGGTCATCACTCCCGTGCTGACGCCCCGCGCCTGAGCGCCCGGGGCCTCGGATGGTCAGGCGGCGGCACGCTCCCGGGACCGCGTGATGCCCGCGGGGCTGCCCCCGTCGAGCACGCGCGGCGCAGGGGTGGCGTCGGCGCGTCCGTCCCGGGCTGTCCTGGCCAGCTCCCGCAGGCGGTTCTCGGCGAGATGGACTGCGGTGGCGGGGAGGAACGTCTTCACCCGGGCAGACGCCTCCAGCTCCCGGTAGGTCCTCTGGACGGTCCGGCGGATGAGGCCGGGCTCCAGGTCACTTCCGTACGTGACGGTCAGGCGCTGTACCGCCCGGTCCAGCACGCGGGAGTGGACGATGTCGTTGGCGCCGGTGGGAAGTCCGCCGCCCATCCCGTTGCGCGCGGCAACGGTGGTGGTGAGATGACGGCCGCTCGGCCGGTCATCGGTCATGACGTGGGTGGTCATGGCATCTCCTTGCTTCTCTCGGCGACGTCCTCGTCGCCCTCCGTCACCCCGATCAAAGTGAACACCAGGTGAACAGAACATGAATCACTATAAGACATCCTGTGAGGAACGCAACACTCTTCCCCCGGTCGGACGGCCGGCGGCGGGTCCCGGTGGACGACGGTTCACCCGGTCGTGCCAGAATCGGCCACCGTGACGGACGTGAGCCCACCCCCTGCACCCGCCACCGCCGGCCCGGGCGGCACCCGGAGCCACCACGAGCCGGCGATGGAGCGACGCCCTGCCGCCCGCCGGGTGACGAACCCGGTGGTGCGGGAGTCGCTGGCCATCTGGGTGGCCATCGCCTCCGCGGCGGGGGGAGCCGCCGTCGGGCTGGTGTTGTTCCAGGACCGGCGGCCGTTGTCCGGGGACGGGTCCGTGGGCCTGATCGCGGCCGTCACGGCCGGGGCCTGCGCCGGCGTGGCCTGCCTGGTGGGGCTCGCCCGGTCCACCCGCACCACCCACCAGTGGATGACCCGCCGACGCTGGGGCTGGTTCGTGGCCGACGCGGTCGGGCTGCTGGTGGTCCATGCCGCGATCGCCGTCATGGCCTGCCTGGCCCTGTTCCGCCTCTTCCAGGAGGCGTTCACGGGGCTGACCGTGGACCGGGTGGCGGCCACGGTGATGATGACCGTCATCAGTGCGGTGGCCGGGTACCTGGGGTTCAACTCCGCGGCCCGGATCTCCACGCGCTCGCTGTCCTCGCTGCTGGCGGTGTTCATGGCGTCCGGGATGATCGTGTCCATGCTGCTGGCCGAGAACCCGTTCTGGTGGCACGCGTTCTTCTCCGAGCTGGGCACCGGCCAGGCCGGGATCCTGTCCTTCTGGACCTTCAACACCACCCTGACCGTCTCCGGGTTGGTCCTGACCACGCTGGCCTCCTTCATCACCCAGGACCTCTACGCCTGGGCCCGGGCCCGCGAGTCGGCGGGCGGGCGACGGGCCAGGATCACCGTGCTGCGCGGGGGCCTGGTGGTCATCGGGCTGTGCATGGTGGGTGCCGGGATCGTGCCGATCAACCTCTCGGACCCCGTCCACTCCACGTTCATCCGCGTCCTCGGGGCGGTGTTCATGCTCATGCTGGCCTCCATCCAGTGGTGGCTGCCCGGTTTCCCGGCCGCGGTGTACGTGGCCAGTTACCTGATGGTCGCCCTGGGGGTGGTCGCCACCCTGCTGTGGTTCCCGTTGCGCTACTACAACCTCACCGGGTTCGAGCTGGCGATGGCCGGGATCGTCTACGCCTGGCTGGTGGTCTTCATCCGCAACCTCGACGCCGTCCTCACCGTGGCCGGCCTCGGCGACGCCGAGCGCGACGAGCAGATGGAGGCACTCGAGACCGCGCGGGAGGCCCAGGCGGAACCGGTGAGGACCGGGACCCCGGGACCGGTCCCCGCCGCGGCGCCGGCCGCGTTCCCCCCGCCGTACCGCGGCTGGCGGGTGGACCCGGGGGAGTGGCGGTGACCGGACCGGTGGCCCCCGCAGATCCCGCCCCGCGCGGCCACCGGGACGCGCCGCTGACCACGGTCGGCCTGGCCCGGGAGGCGATCGTGCTGGCTGGTGCCGGGGCGGCGATCCTCCTCCAGGTCGCCCACCGGCCGGTCGGAGCCGGCGTCGCCCGTCACTCGGACTTCGCCGCGGACCCGCTGAGGCGGCTGCGGCACACCCTGCAGTACGTCTACGCCGCGGTCCTGCCGGAGGCCTCCGGCAGGCGGGACGCGGTCACCGGCTGGGTGCGGGCGGCCCATGGTCCGGTGAGCGGGACCGACGGTGGCGGCCGGTCGTACTCGGCGGCCGACCCGCAGGCCCAGCTGTGGGTCACGGCCACCCTCTACCGTGCCGCCGAGGAGGCGCGCTGGCGGCTGTGGGGCACGCTCGACGACGCCCGGTCCGAGGAGATCTACCGCGACTACGCCGTCCTGGGCACCCTGCTCGGCATGCCCGCGGGCCTCTGGCCGCGGGACCGCGAGGGTTTCGAGCGGTACTGGAGCACTGCCGTCGGGACCCTGGAGGTGACCGAGGAGGCCCGGGTGATCTGCCGGGACCTGTTCGCCGCCGAGTCCGCCCCCTGGTGGCTGCGCCGCCTCATGCCGCTGGTGCGCTTCACCGCCGCCGGGATGCTGCCGCACCCGGTCCGCACCGGTCTGGGGCTGGACTGGGACGGTGCGGACTCGGTGCGCGAGGACCGGATGTGGCGGGTGGTACGCGGCGTCTATCCGAGGCTGCCCCGGCGCCTGCGCCAGCTGCCGTCCGCCCTCGTGCTGCGCACCCTGTCCTGAACGGGTGGCATGATGCCCCTTGTGAGATCGAGAACACCCCCGTCGCCGTCACCGGTCTCCTGGCTGTACCTGGCGGTGTGCGTGGTGCTGGTCTCGCTGAACCTGCGGACCCTGTTCTCCTCGTTCTCCGCGATCCTGCCGGAGATCACCGCGGCCACCGGACTGCCGGGGTGGGGAGCCACCGTGCTGACCACCGTGCCGGCCACCCTGCTGGGCGTCTTCGCCCCGCTGGCCCCCGTCCTCGCGCGCCGCTTCGGGTCCTGGCGGGTGCTCTTCGGCGCCCTGCTGCTGCTCACGCTCGGCCTGGTGGTGCGCTCGGTCCCCGTTCCCGACGGCGGCGCGATGGTCACGCTGCTGGTCGGCACCGTGTTCTCCGGGGCGGCGATCGCGCTGGCCAACGTGGTGCTGCCCAGCATCGTCAAGCAGGACTTCGTCAACCACCTGGGGCTGATGAGCGGGCTGTACACCACCGCGATCTGCGGGTCGGCAGCCCTCGGCGCGGGGCTCACGTTCCCCGTGTACGAGGCGGTGGGGGACTGGCGGCTGGCCCTGGGGATCTGGGCGGTGCCCGTACTGGTGACCGCCGGCCTGCTCGTGCCCGTGCTCCGGAGGCACCGGTCCGGTGCCCGGCCGGTCACGTCCACCACGGGGCGGAGCCCGCTGACGTCCCCGGTGGCCTGGCACATCACCCTGATGATGGTCTTCCAGGCGATGACGTCCTTCACCGCCTTCGCCTGGCTGGCCCCGATCCTGCGCGAGCGCGGCCTCGACGGCGGGCTGGCCGGGCTGATCGTGGCGGTGTCGATCGTGCTGCAGATGGCCGGTTCCCTGGCCGCCCCCGTGCTGGCGGCCCGGATGCGCAGTCAGTCGGCACTGAACGTGGCCGCGGCCGTGCTGACCGCCGCCGGGTTCATCCTGTCCATCCACGGCCCCATGGCCGGGATCTGGGTGTGGACCGGCGTGCTCGGCGTGGGCCAGGGGGCGCTGACGGCGTTGGCCCTGACCATGATCACCCTGCGCAGTGAATCCGCCCACATGGCGATCCGGGTCTCCGGCATGATGCAGGGCCTCGGGTACGGGCTGGGGTCCTCGGGGACGTTCATCACGGGGCAGGTCTTCGCCGTCACGGGCTCCTTCGGTCCCGCGGCCTGGCTGTTCGCGGCCTCCGGGCTCGGTGCGGCCGTGTTCGGCTGGCTGGCCGGGCGGGACCGGGCCGTCGAGGAGTGACCGGGGGGCATCCGTCCGCCGTATCCGCATCAGGTCCGCAGCCACCGCATCAGGTGTGGGGAATGACGCCATCCCTGCCCCGGGATGGCGACGAAGCCCGTTCCTGATGGCGAGGGGCCGTGGTGCCCCCCTGACCCTGGCCGGCGTCGGCCCCCCTGCCGGGGCTGGACAACCGTGGGAGAATGGGGGCGATGGCTGACCAGAACCGTTCCCGCACCCCGGACCGCCCGTCCCGCACCGCACCGGTGCAGCAGGGCCGGCAGTCCCACCGCGCCGCCGACCCCGCGGACGCGCACCTCGAGCACGCCCGGGACGGCAAGCTCAAGCTGAACCGTCCCCAGCGCGGACTCATCGACGAGACCGAGGCCCGGCAGCTCTCCGAGGACCGCGAGCGGCTCCAGCGCCAGGGCATCGGCGGACCCCTGGACGGGCGGATGCTCTCCAACCCGGCCGCCGCGGCCACGGGCCCTGACGCCAACCGCCCCCAGGTCCGGCCGCAGGCGGAGGGCTGGACGCAGCAGACCACGGAGGACGGGCGGCCGCTGCTGCAGTTCAAGCAGCCGCGCGTGGCCCAGCCGAAGATGCACCTGGCCGACCTGACCCTGGCCGAACGCCAGGAGAGGGTCAAGGCACTGGGGCTGCCGGCCTTCCGCGCCAAGCAGCTCTCCACCCACTACTTCGTGCACCACACCTCGGACCCCGAGCGCATGACGGACCTGCCCGCGGCCCAGCGCGAGACGCTCGTGGCCGAGATGTTCCCGCCGCTGCTCACCGAGGTCCGCCGGCTGACCACGGACAACGGGGACACCGTCAAGTTCCTGTGGCGCCTGTTCGACGGCGCCCTGGTGGAGTCGGTGCTGATGCGCTATCCGGGCCGGGTGACGCTGTGCGTGTCCAGCCAGGCCGGCTGCGGGATGAACTGTCCGTTCTGCGCCACCGGCCAGAACGGGCTGACACGGAACATGTCCACCGCGGAGATCGTGGAACAGGTGGTCCGGGCCAACCAGGTGATCGCCGAGGGCGGGCTGGGGGGACTGCGGCGCGACGGCGGCCACGACGCCGAGCGCGTCACGAACATCGTGTTCATGGGCATGGGCGAACCGCTGGCCAACTACAAGCGCGTCATCGCCGCGGTCCGGCGGATGGTGGACCCCGCCCCCGAGGGCCTGGGCATGTCCGCCCGCCACATCACGGTCTCCACCGTGGGGCTGGTCCCGGCCATCAACCGGCTCGCGGACGAGGGCATCCCGGTCACCTTCGCCCTGTCCCTGCACGCCCCGGACGACGAGCTGCGTGATGAGCTGATCCCCGTGAACTCCCGGTGGAAGGCCGATGAGGCGATCGACGCCGCCTACAACTACTTCGTGAAGACCGGGCGGCGCGTGTCGATCGAGTACGCGCTGATCAAGGACATGAACGACCACGCCTGGCGGGCCGACCTGCTGGCGAAGAAGCTCAACGCCCGCGGCCGGGGCTGGGTGCACGTCAACCCCATCCCGCTGAACCCGACCCCGGGCTCGATCTGGACCTCCTCCGAGCCGGACGTCACGCAGGAGTTCATCGACCGCCTGAACGACGCCGGCATCCCCACCACCCTGCGCGACACCCGCGGCAAGGAGATCGACGGCGCCTGCGGGCAGCTCGCCGCGGAGGGCGACGAGGAGGCCGACGGCCCCGTCACCCCGCCCGCCGCCGGGCGCGCCGGGACCTCGGCGTCCATCGACCTGCGCGGTTGAGCCCCCGGGCTCCGGCGGTCGACGGATGACGTCCCCGCCCGGGACCCGGGGGTCTGACGTCACCCCCTGACCGCCAGGTGCGGTCAGGGGATCAGGCGTCGACGCCGGCCCGGACCGGGGCGGGCGCCGGCCGGACCTCCTCCTCGGCGGGGGTGGAACGGACGGCGAAGGAGCCCGCGAGGGCCACCAGCGAGATGACCGCGCCCCAGACCATCGCGTTGTGGATGCCGTTCATCAGGGCGACCGTCGGCTCGGTGCCGCTGGCGGCCCCGGCGATGGTCGCCGTCGTCATGACGGTGATGAACACGGCGGTGCCCGCGGCCCCGGCCACCTGCTGGAGGGTGGACAGGATGGCGCTGCCGTGCGAGTACAGGCGGCGCGGCAGGGCGCCCAGGGCCGAGGTCATCAGCGGGCCGAACATCAGGGACAGCCCCGCGTTGAGGAGCATGTGCCAGGCGATGACCGTGCCCAGGGACGTCTCGGCGGTCAACGTGGTCAGGCCCCACAGGGCCCCGGAGACGACCGCGGTCCCGGGGATCACGAGCGGACGGGCGCCCACGCGGTCGAACAGGCGGCCGACGATCAACCCGAGCACGCCCATCACCAGTCCACCCGGCAGCAGCGCCAGGCCGGTGTCCATCGTGGACTCGCCCAGGACGTTCTGCAGGTAGATGGGCAGCACGATCAGGGTGCCGAACATCGCCATCATGCCGATGATCATCATGCCCAGCGAGATGGTGAAGGCCGGGGCCGTGAAGGCACGCACGTCCAGCAGGGCGTGGTCGCGCAGTCCGAGCTGGCGCCACGTGAAGACGGCGAGGGCGAGGACACCGACCACGAGCGGGATCCACGGCGGCATCAGGGCGTCCCCCTCGGCCGCGGCCCCGATGCTGCTGAGCCCGAACACCAGGCCGGCGAAGCCGATACCGGACAGTGCCACGGAGAGCACGTCCAGCGGGATCCGCTGGGTGTCGGTGACGTTGCGGATCATGGCCACGCCCAGGGCCAGGGCCAGCGTGGCGATCGGCAGCATCAGCAGGAACATCCAGCGCCACTCCAGCAGGTCCAGGATGATCCCGCCGATGGTCGGCCCGGTGGCCGGGGCCACCGCGATGACGATGGAGATGACCCCCATGGTGCGGCCGCGGCGGCTGGCCGGGACCACGTTGAGCACCGTGGTGAACAGCAGCGGCATCATGATGGCCGTGCCCACCGCCTGGACCACGCGTCCCAGCACCAGGACGAGGAACGTGGGGGCCAGGGCGGCCAGCAGGGTGCCGAGCAGGAAACTGACCATGGCGATCGTGAAGACCGTCCGCAGCGGCAACCGGGTCAGCAGGTACCCGGTGACGGGGATGACCACCGCCATGGTGAGCATGAACGCGGTGGTCATCCACTGTGCGGTGGCGGCCCCCACGCTGAACTCCCGCATCAGTTCCGGCAGCGCGACGCTCATGATCGTCTCGTTGAGGATCACCACGAAGGCCGAGACCACCAGCAACCAGATGACGCGCATCGCGCCCTCGGGGACCCCGGACGCGGTGGATGTCCCGGCCGGCGGTGCGGTGGCGGTGACGGTGCCCCGCTGGGGGCCTTCGGCGGGGGCAGGCGACACTGTGGGTTCTCCTCGGGATGCGTGGGGAGCCGGGATGACTCCGGTGGTCCAACGGTGGATCCGCCCTTGCTATTCCCCGGATTCCCCCGGCCGGAACATCATCCGGACCAACGTCGTCCCTCGTGCAACCTTTCGGCGCCTCCTCCGGTAGTAGGCGGTGTGAGGACAAACGTGCTCATGTGGACGGCCCCGACTGTGGGTCCCGTGAAAGGACGACACCATGCGTAAGGCACTTCCCCTGGCAGTCACCGCAGCATGCGGCGTGGCGATGCTCGGCACGGCACTGCCGGCCACGGCCGGCGAGACGGAGGGATCCGGCGGTGACACCGCGATGCTCTCCGTGCTCCACGGCGTCCCGGACACCACCGTGGACGTGTTCGTCAACGGCGAGCGCACCCTGGACGACTTCGCACCGGGTGACCTGGCCGGCCCCCTGGAACTTCCCGCCGGTGACTACGAGATCGCGGTGACCGCCGCGGACGCGCAGGACGACTCGGAGCCCGTCATCGGCCCGGTGAACGTCACCCTGGACGGCGGGGTCGACTACACCGCGGCGGCCCACCTCGATGCCGAGGGCCAGCCCACCGCCACCGCCTTCGTGAACGACACCTCCGCCCTGGAGGCCGGGAACGGGCGCCTCGTGGTCCGACACGTCGCCGCGGCCCCGGCCGTGGACGTCTGGGCGAACGGTGAGGTGGCCGTCCCCGGCCTGGCCAACCCGGACGAGCAGTCCCTGGACCTGCCGGCCGGCACCCTGGAGGCCGCGGTCTCCGTGGCGGGTGAGTCCGACCCGGTGCTCGGCCCCGCGGACGTGGAGGTCACCGAGGGCGCCGCGACGATCGTCTACGCCTGGGGCTCGGCGGAGGACGGTTCGCTCGCCCTGGCCACCCAGACGGTGGAGGGGATGCACTCCGCCCCCGGCGGCGTCCCCACGGGCAACACCCAGGTGCCCGCCGAGGGTCAGGGCCTGTGGTGGGCCGCGGGCGGCGGCGCGCTGCTCCTGGCCGCGGCCGGTGCGGTGACGGCGTTGCGGCGCCGGTCCTCCGTCCGTGCCTGAGACGACCCGCCGGGGCAAGTCCTCGCCCCGCGGGTCCAGGGCGGCGGGGCCGGTCCTCGCCGCCCTGGCGGTCGCAGTCGCCCTCGCGGGCACCGGTTGCGCACCTGCCGGCGTGGTGGAGCCCCCTTCCTCCGACCCGGCTGCGGCCGCACCATCCTCCTCCGTCTCCCGGGCACCGGCGGCCTCGTCCCCGGCGCCCGGGGACCCGGGTGGCACCGGTGCCGGCGTCCCCGCCTCCCGTGCGGGAGCCGCGGAGGTCCCGGTGGCCTCCGCGGCCCTGCGGCCCGCGGCCCCGGTGCCCGCACCGGTGCGGCTGGACTACGAGGCCATCGGGGCGGAGATGACGGTGGTGCCCACGGGGGTGGCCGAGGACGGGCAGATGGAGATCCCCGAGGACGCGTCCATCGCCGCCTGGTACCGGTTCGGCCCGGCACCGGCAGACGGCGAGGGCAACACGGTGATCGCCGCCCACGCCGGTTCGGAGCACACGCCCGAGGGGCCGCTGTACGCGCTGCGCACGGCGCGGACGGGGGACACGGTCCGGGTCGGGGACGAGTCCGGGCGGTGGCACGCCTACCGGGTCACCCAGGTGGAGCGCCTGGGCAAGGACGGGCTGGACTTCACCCCCTACTTCACCCGCTCCGGACCGGAACGGCTGGTCCTCGTGACCTGTGGTGGACAGTGGTTGCCGGAGAGGCAGAGCTATGCGGACAACATCATCGTGGTGGCAGAGTCACTGGACTGACCCGTATCCTCGGAGGACGTCCGTGCCACGGGTACGCCCCGGGGTGACGTGATGGACCACCGCCGCCCGCCGGGGCCACGACCGAGGAGGGACGCTGGACAGCGACGACCTCTCCCGACGCTTCGCCGCGGGGAGCGCGGACGCCATGCGTGAGGCCTATGACCAGCATGGCCGTCTCGTCTTCTCCCTGTGCATGGCGGCGCTGTCCAACCGGCAGGACGCGGAGGACGCCACGCAGCAGGTGTTCACGCGGGCCTGGCGCTCGCGGGAGACCTACGACCCCACCCGTCCGCTGGGCGGCTGGCTGACCGGGATCACCCGTCGGGTCGTGGCGGACACGTTCGCGGCCCGGGACCGCCAGCGGCAGCTCGTGGACGCGACGTCCGGCCAGCATCAGCGGGAGGACCGGCAACTGTCCGAGCAGGTCGTGGACCGGGTGCTGGTCCATGAGGCCCTGGAGAGGCTCGGTCCGCCCCAGGATGAGATCCTGAGGATGGCCTTCGTCCAGGACCTCCCGCAGGGGCAGATCGCCGAACGGCTGGGAATGCCCCTGGGAACGGTCAAGTCGCATGTCCACCGGGGACTGGCCCGGCTTCGAGCAGCACTGGAGGTGAACGATGGCTGAGACCGCTGAACGGCACCTGACCGAGGAGGACCTGGCCTCGATCGCCGCCGGCCAGGCGCCCGGCCCCGGGGCCGCCGCCCACCTGCGCTCCTGCCCCGACTGCCGCCTGGACCTCGACCGGACCGAGCGCGTGGTGTCCGCGCTCGCGGCACCGGTCAGCCTCCACGAGCCGTCCGCCGACGTGTGGGCGGGCATCGAACGGGAGTTGGGCCTCCGGCAGGATCCCCACGCCGGACCCGGTCTCGCCGCGGTCCCGGGCGCCCCGGAGCCGGCCGGCACGTCCGGCACGTCTGCGGAGACCGCGCCCGGAGGGCACGGTGGCGGGGGGACGCTCGGTGCCGACGACGCCGGCACGGTGAGCTTCCTGCCCCGGACCCAGCGACGCCGGTGGCCCGTCATCACGGCCGCCGCGGCCGCCGGGCTGGTCGTCGGCGCCGTCGGTGCCGCCGTCGTGGCCGGCCTGGTGGGCCAGGGGGACAGCGGGCAGGACACGCCGCCCCAGCCGGTCGCCGTCGGCGAGGCGGTCCTCGCGCCGGTGACGGAGCGGGACGTGGAGGGGCGCGCCGAGATGGTCGCCGAGCCCGACGGCGCCCTGCGCCTGACCGTCGACGTCTCCGAGGGGCCCCAGGAGGGGTACTACGAGGTGTGGCTGCGCGACGAACAGGCCAGCCGGCTGATCTCGCTGGGCACGGTGTCCGGCCAGACCACCACGCTGCCGGTGCCGGACGGCGTCGACCTCGACCGGTTCCCGGTGGTGGACGTCTCCCAGGAGGAATTCGACGGCGACCCCTCGCACAGCGGCGTGACGCTGGCGGCGGGGGCCATGACCCGGTCCGGGGACGCCACCGCGGGGTGACTGTGTGTCCTGACGTGACGTGGGCGACATCCACGCCCCGGGGATCCATTGCTAGGGTGAACCCGTAACCATCCAGAGCGGCTGAGAGACCTGGCTCGACGACGCCGCAGCAACCCGAGGGGATCATCTCCCCAACGACGGGTGCTAAGGCCAGGACCGATGGAGATCCCGGATCTGCAGTCGGTCTGTGCGTCGGCGTCCGCTGCCTGCGCCGGACCAGCCGTTGGCGTGACTGCCGGTAATCCTCGGTGTGACCGGAAGGACCGCCGAATGTCGCAGAGCACGGCCGAGAAGGCCGCCACCACCGAACACCTCTCCCGGCCGGGACCGGAGGCCGGGGCCGCGAACCTCGCCGAGGGCCTGCCCGCCTCCTACGCGGGATTGCGCGAGCACTTCGCCCCGGTCTTCGCCTCGATCGCGGCCGGTGCCCTGGAACGGGACCTGGAGCGCCGGCTGCCCCGGGAGGAGGTCCGCAGGCTGGACCGCGCCGGGTTCGGCACCCTGCGGGTCCCGGCCGCCCACGGAGGGCCGGGGGTGAGCATCGAGGACTTCACCCGGTTGCTCATCGACCTGGCCGAGGCCGACTCGAACATCGCCCACCTGTACCGGTCCCACTACGGTTTCGTGGAATCCCTGCGCTTCCTGCCCGGCCGCCTCCAGGACGCCTGGTACCCCCGGGTGCTGGCGGGGGCGACGGTGGGCAACGCGTCCACCGAGAAGGGCGGCAACGCCCTGGGCACCCTGAACACCGTGCTGACCCGGAGCGGGGAGGGCTGGGTGCTCAACGGCCGGAAGCTCTACGCGACCGGATCGATCTTCTCGGACTACACGCGGGTCTCCGCCGCACTGGACGGTGAGGACGGACGCCGCTTCGCCGTCGTCGCCACGGACGCCCCCGGTGTCACGCTGGAGGACGACTGGGACGGCTTCGGGCAGAAGCTCACCGGCACCGGCACGGCCCTCTTCGAGGACGTCACCGTCCCCGAGGACGCCGTGCTGGACCGTACCGCGGGCAGCGCCGAGGCCGTCCACGAGGCCGCCTTCTTCCAGCTCGTGCTGCTGGCCGTGCTGGCCGGCATCGCCCGGGCCGCCCGCCGGGACACCGTCGCCACCATCGCCACCCGCAAGCGCACCTTCAACACCGGGCTGGGCCTGCCGTTCCGCGAGGACCCGCTGATCCAGGAGGCCACCGGGCGGATCTCCGCCCAGGCCTTCACCGCCGAGGCCACCGTGCTGCACGCCGCGCGGGCCCTCGACGCCGGCATCCAGGCCGCCATCGATGCCGGGGCGAATGTCCCGGAGTTCACCGGCACCCTGCCGGGAGCCCTGTACGAGTCCGAGATCGCCGTCGAGCACGCCCAGGTCACGGTGCCCGAACTGGCACTGGGCGCCGCCCAGGACCTGTTCCTGACCGTGGGTGCCTCCGCGACCTCCACGTCCAAGGGGCTGGACCGGCACTGGCGCAACGCCCAGACCGTGGCCACCCACAACCCGATCGCCTTCCGGGCCCGCGCCCTCGGCGACTACCACATCAACGGCATCCTGCCGGAGGGCCTGAACGCCATCGGCGACGCGAAGACGGCGGGGCCTGCCGCATGAGCGCCCCGACCATCATGACCACCACCTCCACCGGCGAACCCCGGCAGGGACCCGCGCGGGTCTTCGACGGCAAGAAGCGCGTCCTCGCCTCGGCCTTCGCCGGAACCACCATCGAGTGGTACGACTTCTACCTCTACGGCACGGCCGCGGCGCTGGTCTTCAACGTCCAGTTCTTCCCGATGGCCACCGAGCTCGGCGGCATCGTCGCCTCGTTCGCCACGCTCGCCGTCGGCGTGATCGCCCGGCCGCTGGGCGGCATCGTGGCCGGACACCTGGGGGACCGGATCGGCCGCAAGGCCCTGCTGGTGGCCTCGCTGCTGCTGATGGGCGTGGCCTCGACCCTGATCGGGCTGCTGCCCACCTTCGAGGCGATCGGCTGGTGGGCCGTCGTCGGGCTGGTGGTGCTGCGCGTCCTGCAGGGCCTGTCCGCCGGTGCGGAATGGGGCGGTTCGGCTCTGCTGAGCGTGGAGCACGCCCCGGCCCGGCACCGCGGCTTCTTCGGGTCCTTCACGCAGATCGGCTCGTCCGCGGGGATGCTGCTGGCCACCGGCGCGTTCTTCATCGTGCAGAACGTGCTGAGCGCCGAGCAGTTCGCCGCCTTCGGGTGGCGGATCCCGTTCCTGCTCTCCGCGCTGCTGGTGGCCCTGGGACTGTGGATCCGGCTCGGCGTCTCCGATGCCCCGGAGTTCCTCGAGCACCAGGCCTCCGGGAGGGTCGAGAAGGCGCCGCTGAAGGTGCTGCTGACGCACCACCGCCGCCCGCTGCTGGTGACGATCGGTCTGCGGCTGGCCCAGAACGCCGTGTACTACCTGGTCACGGTCTACATGCTGACCTACCTGCGCGACGAGCGGGGGGACTCCTCCTCGGGTGTCACGGCGGTGATGATCGCCTCGGCCGTCGGCCTGGTCTCGACCCCGTTCTGGGGCTGGCTGTCCGACCGGGTGGGACGCAGGGTGGTCTCCGTGACGGCCTATGCGGCGATCGGCGTGTTCGGCTGGGTGCTGTTCGCTTACCTGGGGGCCGGGCCGCTGGCCCTGCTGCCCCTCGTCATCATCCTGGGCATCAACCTCATCCACGACGCGGTCTACGGACCGCAGGCCGCCTGGTTCGCCGAGCAGTTCCCGGTGCACGTGCGCTACTCGGGCGTGAGCCTGGGCTACCAGGTCGGCACGGTGCTGGGCGGGGGACTGATGCCCCTGATCGCGGCGCTACTCTTCGCCGCCGGCGGTGACACCCCGTGGCTGATCGCCGGCTACCTCTCCGGGCTGGCCGTGCTGTCCGTCGTCACCGGGCTGGCCGCGAAGGATCCTGCCCGGGACCAGCACGGCACGGAGCTCACCGAGCTGCACGGTCCCGGGCAGGATCCGGTGCCCGACGCCGGCCCTGCCGGTCCCGCGCCCGGCTCCGGCACCCCGCGCACCACCGAGGACACCGCTGAGAACGCCATTGAGGGCGCCCCCGAGAGGACGATCGTATGACCCGCCCCATGCTGCTGAACGCCTTCGACATGATGGTCCCGGTGCACCAGTCCCCGGGGCTCTGGCGGCACCCGGAGTCCGGGGTGTCCCGCTTCGACACCCTGGCGTACTGGACCTCGCTGGCCCGGACGCTGGAGGAGGGCGGGTTCGCCTCCCTGTTCCTGGCGGACATCCCCGGTGTCTACGACGTCTACGGCGCAGGGACCGGGGCCACGGCACGCGGCGGGGTGCAGTACCCGGTGCTCGACCCGCTGGTGATGGTGCCCGCGATGGCCGCCGTGACCGAGCGGCTCGGCTTCGGCGTCACCGCCTCGGTCACCTACGAGGCGCCCTACCTGCTGGCCCGCACCCTCGCCACGCTGGACCACGTCACCGGCGGGCGGGTGGCCTGGAACGTGGTCACCTCCTACCAGGACTCTGCCGCGCGCAACCTGGGCATGGACCGGCAGCTGCCGCACGACGAGCGGTATGACCGGGCCGACGAGTACATGGAGGTCATGTACAAGCTCTTCGAGGGATCGTTCGATCCCGGCGCGGTGCGCGCCGACGCCCAGACGGGCGTGTTCGTGGACCCGGACCGGGTGCACCCGATCGGCCACCACGGGACGTACTTCTCCGTGCCGGGCCAGGCGCTGACACACCCCGGGCCGCAGGGCACCCCGTTCCTGTTCCAGGCCGGGGCGTCCACCCGCGGCCAGGAGTTCGCCCTGGACCACGCCGAGGCGATCTTCTTCATCGGCAACACCCCGGAGCTGGTCCGGCGCTGGACGGACGGCGTGCGGGCCGGGCTGGCCGGACGCGGCCGCGCGGAGGATGCCGTCAAGGTGTTCACCATGGCCACGGTGGTCGTGGCCGACTCGGACGAGGAGGCCCGGGCCCGGCTGGAGGGTTACCGCCGGCACGTGGACGTCGAGGGCGCACTGGCCCTGTTCGGGGGCTGGACCGGCGTGGACCTGGCCGGGGCCGATCCGGACTCCCCGCTCGAGTACGTCGCCACCGAGGCCAACCAGTCCGCCCTGGCGTCCTTCACCTCGCTGTCACCGGACAGGACGTGGACGGTGCGGGACCTGGCCGAGTTCATCGCGATCGGGGGCCGCGGACCGGTCATCGCCGGCTCCCCGGCCACCGTGGCGGACGAACTCGAACGCTGGCAGGAGGCGGCCGGCGTCGACGGTTTCAACATCTCCGCGGCGGTCCGTCCCGCGGACCTGGAGCGGTTCACCGCCCTGGTCTCCCCGGAACTGCGGCGCCGGGGCATCCTCGCGGAGGGGACCGGGGGCACCCTGCGCGAGGCCCTGACCGGTGCCGGACCGCGCCTGGCCGCGGACCACCAGGGCGCTGCGTACCGGCGTGCGGTGGGGGCCGCCCGGCGCTGAACCGGGCCCGTCGGGACGGCCCCGGGCAGTCCCGCGGAAGCCGGGCAGTCCCGCGGAACACGACGGGATGAGACGGAACGAGACGGAACGAGACCGGGCCCCGCCGCACCAGTGGTGCGACGGGGCCCGGTTCCGTGAGGGGGCAGGGTCAGTGCCGGCCACCCCGGTCGGTCGGCGTGCCCGCCTCACCGTGGGCCTGGGCGGCCTGCTGCACGATGGCGGCGTCCTCCGGGTGCTCGGAGAGGTACTGCTCGTGCACCTCGTCGACGTGCAGGTCCGTGCCCTCGATGGACTTGGGCACCATGGACACCGCGATGAAGGAGATGATGGCCAGCACGGCGATGTACACGCCGATGGTCCAGCCCATACCGGTCTGGTTCAGCAGCAGCTGGGCGATCATGGGGGCGAACGCACCGCCGATGATGGAGCCGAAGGCGTAGCCGATCGAGACGCCCGAGTAGCGCACGTGGGCGGGGAACATCTCGGCGTACAGGGCGGACTGCGGGCCGTAGGACGGGCCGAGGCCCATGGTGAGGATCACGATCGCCAGGGCGAACAGCGGCAGGGACGCCGTGTCCAGCATGAACCACATGGGGATCGCCCACACGATGATGATGGCGTAGCCGATCTGGAAGGTGCGGATCTTGCCGATCTTGTCCCCGATGTACCCGCCGAACATCGTGAACACCAGCCAGCCCAGGCCGCCGACGAAGGTGGCGATCAGGGTGGCCTCACGGCTCATGCCGAGCACGTTGGCCCCATAGGAGGCGAAGAAGGCGATCACCAGGTAGCCGGCGGCGTTGTTGGCCATGAAGATCAGGGCCGCCAGGGTGACGTTCTTCTTGTGGGACTTCAGCAGCACGCCCAGGGGGGCGGCGGACTCCTTCTTACGGAGCTGCATCTCCTTGAACACCGGGGACTCGTCCACGGCCTTGCGGATGAGGTAGCCGACCACGATCAGCACCACGGAGGACAGGAACGGGATGCGCCAGCCCCAGGCCTGGAAGTCCTCGGGCGACATCGAGCTGGTCAGGATCCACATGAAGGCGGTGGCCAGCAGCATGCCCAGCGGCACGCCGATCTGCGGGTAGGAGCCGAAGGCGCTGCGCTTGTTCTTCGGGGCGTGCTCCACGGACATCAGGGCGGCGCCACCCCACTCACCACCGGCGGAGAAGCCCTGGATGATGCGCATCAGCAGCAGGAGGATCGGGGCCCAGATGCCGATCTGGGCGTACGTCGGCAGGACGCCGATCAGCGCGGTGGCGCCGCCCATGCCGATCAGGGTGATCACCAGCACGAGCTTGCGGCCGTGCTTGTCACCGAGGTGTCCGGCGACCACGGCGCCGAGCGGGCGGAACAGGAAGCTGATGCCCAGGGTCGCCCACGTGACGACCTGCGCGAGGCCGGGATTGTCGGCGGACAGCGGGGCGAAGAACAGCGGGGCCAGCACGAAGGCGGCGGCCTGGGCGTAGATGAAGAAGTCGTACCACTCGATGGTGGTGCCGACGAGGGTTCCGGCCAGGACTCTCTTCTCTTCGGGGGTGCGACCCCGGGGAGAGGCCACTGCGGCGTCGTGATGTGCCATGGTGTGCTCCAGGTGATGGTGCGGATGCTTCGCGGGGATGAGGTTACGGATTAGTGACCGACCGTTCGGTTACTTCGAAGATCATAGAGGATTCCGGTGAGGTGTGTCACACGTTCCGTGCGGCCCGGTGTGAAGATCCCGGACGGGGCATTATTGGGTCACGGGTTAATGACGTAATGTCGGATGAGTGGGCGGTGTGTCGACCCGCCCCGTGCCCGCCGGCCGCCAGCCGGTGACCCGACGAAGAGGTGTCCCCATGACCGAGCAGAAGTCCGTGCCGCAGCCCCCGGCCGCCCGGCCGCGGCGCCAGCCCAAGCCCCCCGTGGTCCTGGAGGTGACGGCCACCGAACGACTGGGCCCCCACATGGTCCGGCTGACCCTGGGCGGACCGGGCTTCGGCGTCTACCAGGACAAGGACGCCACGGACAAGTACGTCAAGCTGATGTTCGCCGATCCGGCGCTGGGCCTGGAGATGCCGTACGACCTGGAGGTCCTGCGCGAGCGCCTGGCCCCCGAGCAGATGCCCGTGCGCCGTACCTACACGGTGCGCTCGGTGGACCCCGGGGCCGGCACCCTCACCATCGACTTCGTGGTCCACGGCAGCGACGGCCTGGCCGGCCCCTGGGCCGACTCCGCCCGGCCCGGGGACCGGGTGTGCCTCACCGGCCCCGGGGGGATGTACCTGCCCGACCCCGCGGCGGACTGGCACCTGCTGGCCGGGGACGAGTCCGCCCTGCCCGCGATCGGCGCGGCCCTCGAGGCCATGCCGGCCGACGCCGCCGGGCAGGCCATCATCGAGGTGAACGGCCCCGAGGACGAGATCGGGCTGTCCGTGCCCCAGGGGATCACCGTCACCTGGCTGCACCGCGGGACGGAGTTCACGCCCGAGACCACGAAGCTGGCCCAGGCGGTCATCGATGCCGAGTGGAGGGAGGGCGCCGTGCAGGTGTTCGCCCACGGGGAACGGGAGATGATCAAGGACCTGCGCCGGTACCTGGCCGACGTGCGCGGGGTGGACCGCCGGCAGATGTCACTGTCCGCCTACTGGGCCTATGGCCGGGCCGAGGAGGCCTTCCAGGCGGAGAAGCGCGAACCGATCGGGCAGATCTTCCCGGAGGCCTGAGCGTCCCGGCCCAGACGGCCGGGCCCGTCGGCCTGCCGCTGTGAGGGGCCGCCCGGCCCCGAGGTCCTCCACACGGACCGTGGGCCGGCCGGTTTCGCTGTCCCCGCGCGCGCCGTACGCTGATCGGCACAGCACGAGTCCGTACGAGTCCGCACGAGTCAGCCTGGTGCGACGCAGGACAGAACGCAGTCGAGGAGACATGGCATGGGCAGCGACCACGGCACGCCGCACGGGCACGACGGCGGCCGGGTGCCCGCGGACGCCGCTACCGGCACCGGTGCCGGTGACGGAACCGGCACCCCTGGTGCCGCGGAGGCGGACCTCGCGTCTGCGGTGGAACGCCACCGCGTCGCAGCGGAGCGGTACTCCGTGGCCAAGTACGAGTACAAGGCGGCCAAGTACGCGCTGAAGGCGGCACGCCTCCGGGCGGGCCAGGACCCCCAGGGGCGCCGTGCGCACGGCCATCACCACGGGCATCGCGAACACCATGGGACGTACGGCCGCCACCGGTATGACGACCGCCTCCCGGAGACCAGGTCGCGGCGCGAGGGTGAACCGCTTGCGGACGGGGTGGACCACGGCCGGGAACGGCGAGGCCGCCGGCAGGTCGTCCTGGAGGTGGTGGCCACGGAGCGGATTAGCGAGCACATCCAGCGCCTGACCCTGGGTGGTGACGGCTTCGAGGAGTTCCGGGACAACGCCTACACGGACAAGTACGTCAAGATCCTGTTCGTGGACCCCGCGCTCGGCCTTCAACCGCCCTATGACATCCAGGCCCTGCGCAAGACCCTGCCGAAACACCAGCGCCCGGTCCGGCGGACCTACACGGTGCACTCCGTGGACCCCGACGCCCGGACCCTCGTCATCGACTTCGTGGTCCACGGGGACGCGGGCGTCGCCGGGCCCTGGGCCGCGGCGGCCCGGGTGGGGGACAGGGTCGCGTTCTCGGGCCCGGGCGGCAAGTACGCCCCGGACCCGCGGGCCGACTGGCACCTCCTCGTGGGGGACGCCGCGGCCCTGCCGGCGATCTCCGCGGCCCTAGCCGCCCTGCCGGCCGATGCCGTCGGGGCGGCCTTCATCGAGGTCCCCGGCCCGGCCGACGAGTGGGAGCTCGAGGCGCCCCCGGGGGTGACGGTGAGCTGGTTGCACCGGGGACTGGCAGAGCGCGTCCCGTCACCGTTGCCGGGCGCCGTCCAGTCCATGGAGTGGCCTCCGGGACGGGTACAGGCCTTCGTGCACGGGGAGAAGGCCGCGGTGAAGTCCCTGCGGCGGCACCTGCTGGAGGACCGGGGCGTGGACCGACGGATGCTCTCGCTGTCCTCGTACTGGAGCCGGGGCTCGTCGGGGGACTGAAACTCTGGGCCCGTGGCTGCCCGTGGCTGCCCGGGCGCCGCGGCCCGCGCCCGGACCTGTCCGATGGTGCCGCCCGGAAGGCCCTCTACCGGAAAGTAGTGGACGATCGTCCACTACCAGCGGGGTGCCCCGATTTCTAGTCTGTGAGGACCCCCGGGCCGCCACGGTCGATGACAGCACCGGTCTCACCCAGCCCATTGACTGCACACCCTGGAGCCGCTGCCATGCTTGATGCCAAGACCATCACCATGAAGTGCCGGACGAGCACCCCGCACCGGGACTACTTCTGCCTGTGCAAGACCCTCGCCCCGCTCCGCCCCTACGGCGCCGAGGGCAACCTGGAGACCACGTCGACGGACCCCTGCGGGTGCATCCGGCTCATCGTGAACCCCGTCCAGGTGGCCGTGGTGGACCCGGCCTGTGACCGGCACGGGGCCGCATCGTCCTGAGCCGTGACCATCTCGACGGTCCGGGGTCAGCCGTCCTGCGCGGCGGCCGGGCGGTGCGATGGCCGACGGCCCATGACCTCGGCGATCTGGCCGACGCAGGGCTCGTTCTGCAGGGAGGTGGTGTCGCCCAGGGCGGTGCCCTCGTAGAGCTGGGTCAGCAGGCGGCGCATGATCTTACCGGAGCGGGTCTTGGGGACGTCGGGCACGAAGACGACCTCGCGTGGCTTGGCCACCGGCCCGATGACCCGGCCGACGTGCCGGCGCAGCTCCTCGGCGGCGTCGGCGGCGGGCCCGGCCCCGGTGCCGGCCGGCGCGGGGGCGTCCCCGAAGCCCGCCCGGGCCACCACGAAGGCCACGGCGGCGTGCCCGGTCTTCGCGTCCGGAACGGGGCAGACCCCGGCCTCGACCACTTCGGGGTGGGACACGAGCGCTGACTCAATCTCGATGGTGGACAGGCGGTGTCCGGAGATGTTGATGACGTCGTCGATGCGGCCGAGGATCCAGGTGTCCCCGTCCTCGTCGACCTTGGCACCGTCGCCGGCCAGGAACCAGCCCTGCCCGGCGTAGTCCTTCCAGTACGAGGTGAAGTAGCGCCTCGGGTTGCCCCACACGGTGCGGGCCATGGCCGGGCCGGTGCGGGTGACCACGACCTTGCCCTGCAGCCCGGCGGCCACGGGCGCCCCGGCGTCGTCCACCACGGCCACGTCCACCCCGGGCAGCGGGCGGGAGCCGCACCCGGGCTTGAACCGCTCGTCCGCCTGGCGCGGGGAGAGCACGGTGGCGCCGGTCTCGGACTGCCACCAGGTGTCCACCATCGGCACGCCCACGGAACCGTCGCGGGGGACCCGCGCGTCGTCGTCGCCGGTCTCGGCCTGGAGCCGGGCGTCCAGCGCGTCCAGGTGCGAGCGGCCGATCTGGGTGCGGGCCCAGGTCCATGCCTCCGGGTTGACGGCCTCTCCCACGGTGCCCACCAGGCGGATCGAGGAGAGGTCGTGCCCCGCGGGGATGCCCTCGGGGAACCAGCCCATCAGCGACCGGACCAGGGTGGGAGCGGTGTAGTAGGAGGTGACGCCGTAGCGCTCGATGACCTCGAAGTGCCGGCCCGGGTGCGGGGCGTTCGGCACGCCCTCGTAGATGACCTCGGTGACGCCGTTGGACAGCGGTCCGTAGATCTCGTAGGTGTGCGCGGTGACCCAGGCGAGATCGGCGGTGCACCAGTGCACGTCCTTCTCCCGCTCGGACACGTCCGGATGGGAGAACAGGTAGTCGTAGGACCAGGAGGCCTGGGTGAGGTAGCCGCCCGAGGTGTGCACGAGGCCCTTGGGCTGTCCGGTGGTGCCCGAGGTGTACATGATGAACAGCGGGGTCTCGGCGTCGAAGTACTCCGGGGTGTGGGTCTCCGGCTGGCGGTCCACGATCTCGTGCCACCACACGTCCCGGCCCTCGGTCCAGCTGATCTGGCCCGGGCCGTCCCCGACCTCGGTGTGGCCGGTGCGGTTGAGCACCAGCACGTGCTCGATCTGGTTCTGGCCGGAGACGGCCTCGTCCGCGTTGTCCTTGACGGGCACGGCCTGGCCGCGGCGGTACTGGCCCTCTGAGGTGACCAGCAGCTTCGCGCCGGTGTCCTCCACGCGGAAGCGCAGCGCCTCGGCGGAGAAGCCGCCGAACACCAGCGAGTGCACCGCGCCGATCCGCGCGCAGGCCAGGGTGATGACGATCGTCTCCACGAGCACCGGCAGGTAGACCACCACGCGGTCGCCCTTGCCGATGCCCAGTTCGAGCAGGGCGTTGGCGGCCTGGCTGACCTTGCGCTGGAGCTGGGCGTAGGTCACGGCGCGGCGGTCACCGGGTTCGCCCTCGAAGTACAGGGCCACCTTCTCCCCGCGGCCGGCGGCCACATGCCGGTCCACGCAGTTCACCGCGACGTTCAACCGGCCGCCCTCGAACCAGCGGATCTCCGGGCCGCGCTCGGCGGCCGGGTCGGCAGGGGTCCAGGAGTGGGTGGTGTGCCAGGGCGTCTCCCACTCGAGGCGCCGCGCGGCGGCATCCCAGAACGCGAGCCGGTCCTCCTCGCGCACGGGCCGGCCGTCCCCGAGCCCGCCGTGCAACAGGCCCGCGGGCCGGCCCGGGTGGACGGAAGGATCGGCGGCGTCCACGACGTCGGCCGGCAGCGGGCCGGGCAGGGCACCGGGGGCGTGGGCGGGGGTGTCGCGCGCGGTGGCGGTGGGAGCGGCGTGCGGGGCAACAGACAAGACAGAACCTTCTTTCCATCGAATCTGGCAGTAGCACCTGGTCCGGTCCTTGCAGTGCCGGGAGGGCACCCCAGGACCATGGACGGGTTGCTGCGGCGTCACGGAGCCAGATCTCTCAGCCGCTCGGGATGGTCGCCTCCACTCTACGACCGGTCCTGTCCGCGGAGCGAAACGGGTGAAGCAGTGCTACGCACCGGCCTGATGCCCTAGTTTTGACGTGCACCGACGCCGACGGACAGGGACTGCACATGGAGGACATCGCACTGCTGGCCGTGGCCGGTGTCCTGATCATCGTGCTGGTCTCGCTGTTCGCGCCCCGGTTAGGCGTCGCGGCGCCGATCCTGCTCGTCCTGGTGGGCATCGGCTGCAGCATGATCCCCGGGGCGCCCCAGATCCTGCTGGACCCGGAATGGATCCTCATGATCGCGCTGCCGCCGATCCTCTACTCGGCGGCGGTCAACGTCCCCATCACGGACTTCCGCCGGGACCTCGGCACCATCAGCGCCCTGTCCGTGTTCCTGGTGATCGCCTCCGCCTTCGCCACGGGGTGGCTGATCTGGTGGCTGCTGCCGGACATCGATCTCGCGGCCGCAGTGGCCCTGGGGGCGGTCATCAGCCCGCCGGATGCCGTCGCGGCCACCTCGATCGGCAAGAGACTGGGCCTGCCGCCCCGGCTGGTGATGATCCTGGAGGGGGAGGGCCTGGTCAACGACGCCACCGCGCTGGTCATGCTCCGCACCGCCATCGCGGCCACCGCCGGCGCCGTGACCTTCTGGGGTGCCATCGGTGACTTCGCCTACGCCGTCAGCGCCGGGATCGTCCTCGGTCTCCTCGTGGGCGCCGGGACCGTCTGGTTCCGGTCCAGGATCCGGCAGCAGCCCGTCCTCACCACGGCGATCTCCCTGACCGTGCCGTTCCTGGCGTACATGCCCGCGGAGAACCTGCACGCCTCGGGCGTCATCGCCGTGGTCACTGCCGGCCTCCTCACCGGTCACCAGGCGCCCCAGCGCCTCAGCGCGGCGGACCGGCTCACCGACCGCACCAACTGGCGCACCATCCAGCTGCTCCTGGAGAACGGCGTGTTCCTGCTTATGGGCTTCGAGATCACCTCGATCGTCGCGGACGCGGAGGCCTCGGGGCGGGGGCTGTGGTTCGCCGTCGGGATCGCCGTGCTGTGCACCGCGGTCCTCGTCGTGGTGCGCATCGCCTTCGTGGTGCCGCTCATCGCCGTGCTCCGGGCGCGGCAGAGGCGGGTCCCCCAGCTCGCGCGGCACCTCGATGCCGCGCTCGAGTCCACGGCGTCCGGGGAGCCGCCCCACCCGCGGACGGTGGCCCGGTTGCGGCGGTGGCGTGCCGATGCGCACTTCCTGGCCACGCAGGGCCTCGGCTGGCGGGGCGGGGCCGTGCTGGCGTGGTCCGGGATGCGCGGCGTCATCACCCTGGCCGCGGCCCAGTCCCTCCCGGCTGACATCCCGTACCGTCCCGAACTGATCCTGATCGCCTTCTCCGTGGCCATCCTCACGCTCGTGGTCCAGGGTGGCACCCTTCCGCTGCTGATCCGGGTGCTCGGCATCAAGGGGACCGACGAGGAGGCGCAGCGCCGGGAGATCGGCCGCCTGGCCGATGAGATCATCGCCGCGCGCCAGGCCTACCTGCAGAACAGGACGCTGCTCCGTGAGGACGGCAGTCCCTTCGACCCCGCCGTGGTGGAGCGGGCCCGACGGGAGGGCCGGGCGGCCACGCAGGCACTGGCGGCGATGGTGGCCGAGGTGGACCCGGACAGCCAGCGGCAACAGTACCGGGAGCTGCGCCGGCAGCTGGTCGAGGTGGAACAGGCCGCGCTGCTGGACGCCCGCTCCGGGGGCACGTACTCCTCGCACACCCTGCAACGCGCGCAGCACTTCATCGACACGGAGGCCACCCGCCCGGGTTAGGGCGTGTCTCCTCATGTCTCTCGTCTGAGACTGAAGCGCTGGGCACATGACCCCGCGCCGCACATGTCAACGCAACCAGCCACCCACGAGGAGACACGCCCTGGTCGTGACCCTCCGCGTTCCGGGAATCGAGTTCTAATCAGAGGCCCGCACTCTTCAAGTCGGGTATTGGCACGACGGGCCCCTCGGCCGAGCCCTGGCGGGCGAGTGGGGCAATCAGTGGATCCTGGCAGCTACGTGTACGCCGCCAACGGCCTGGCGGTCATCTCTACAGCACCCTCACTGCAGGCTGACTGGAACGCCAACTGGGGCTTCAGATAACGTCGCAGCCACTCCCCGAAGCTCAGGCTGACCGGTGCCTGCTTCCCCGGGATGTCGGAGTGATGCCGGTCAGATGGCTCGCCCGGGGTTCAGGATGCCATGAGGATCGAAGAAGGCTTTCAGCTCGTGCTGCAGGGCCAGGGTGTCCGGGTCGAACTGCTGGGTGAGCATCCCAGTCTTGAGCGAACCGATGCCGTGCTCCCCAGAGATCACGCCGCCCATCTCCAAGGCGGCCTCGGTGATGAGGGTCAGCACGTGCTCGGCCGCGGCCACGTCCTCGGGGAATCGCTGGGGGCCAGCACGGCGGGGTGCATGTTGCCGTCGCCGGCATGGGCGCAGGTGTTTACCGAGTAACCGGTGTGGGCGGAGATGCTCTCGATGCGCCCGAACATCTGCGCCAATCGGCTGGGCGGAACGGCAACGTCGCAGGACAGGGCCAAACCCGCGGCGCTGAGCGCGGGGTTCACCATCCGTCGGGTCCGGAGCACATCGTCGCCGTCGCCCGCCTCGGCCAGAACGGCCCCGGCGGCCCGGCATGCTGAGACGATCTCCTCTGCCTGCCGGTGGGCATCGGTGCCCACGGTCTGGCCCACCAGCAGGGCTTGCCCATCGGTCGTGATGGTGGAGGGGAAGTGCCGCTGGACGATGTCGATGCAGTTCCGGTCCATCAGTTCCAGGATCTCCGGGGTCGTCGAGGAGGCCATGATCGCCGCGACCGCCTCTCCTGCGGCAGTCATGGTCGGGAAATGCGCCTGGAACGTGACCGGGGTGCCGGTGGGGCGGGGCTTGAGACGGGCGAGGACCTTGGTGACCACGCCGAGGGTCCCCTCGGAGCCGATGAACAACCCCGTCAGGTCATAGCCTGTGCTGTTCTTCCGGGTCCGGGAGCCGGTGTGGAGCAACCGGCCGTCGGGCAGGACGACCTCGAGCCCGGCGATGGCGTCGCGGGTGACACCGTGGGCCAGGCAGCGCAAGCCGCCTGCGTTGGTGGCCACCGTGCCACCGATGGTCGCGGTCTGGTAGCTGACGGGGTCCGGGGCGTACATCAGCCCGTGTTCGGCGGCCGCCTGGTCCAACTTCTCTACGACGACGCCCGGATCTGCCACGGCGATCCGATTGGCGGCATCGATCTCCAGCAGCCGGTTCAAGGTCCGCAGGGAGATGACCAGCCCCCCGGCGTAGGCCAGGGCGCCGCCGCTGACGCCAGTGCCGGCTCCGCGCACGGACACGGGCACCCGATGGGCATTTGCCCAGCGCAGTGCCGCCCGGACGTCTTCGGCCGAACGGGCTTGGACCACCGCCGCGGGCAGACCCACCGGTTCGGCCCGGGAGGCGTCCCGACTGTGCTCGGCCAGCACGGCAGGCTCAACGCTCACCGTGTCCCCGAGCTCCTGCATCAGTTCGTGGAGGGCCTGCGGTGAGGCCGCCTGCACATGGCCCCGAAGGCCGGTGTCTCCCTGATCTCGTTCATAGCTCGTGCGCATGGATGATCTCCTCGTGACCAATTGGCGCTCTACACCAGCGCCGGAATGTGAACTGACTCAGATACGAAACGTGGAAGCCGCCTCGAAGCACGGGACCCGTGTCCTACCGGGTGTGTCTGCTCGGACACCCTATGCGCCGCGTGGATCAAGGCACGGGTCGGTGGTCGCTCTCGGATACGCACTGGGAGCGACCACCGGTGAATATGATCCCGGTCAGGTGAGTGTGAGGCGGGATCCTTCTTTGGTGAGCAGGACGGCGATGAGTCCTGCGGCCAGGACGGCGATCCAGAAGCCGGCGACGAGGCCGGTGCCGCCGGCGACCATCAGGCCGGTGGCGATCATTGGGCTGAGCCCGGCGCCCAGCACGGAGGCACCCTGGTAGGACAGCGACGCCCCGGTGTAGCGGACGTGGGTGGGGAACTGCTCGGCGATGAAGGCGCCGATCGGTCCGTACAGCAGGCCCTGGATGACCCCGTTGCCCACGACGATAGCCACGGCGAAGCCCCAGATCGTTCCGTTGTTGAGCAACAGCATCAGCGGGTAGGCGGCAACGATCCCGGCGACGCCGCCGATGGCGAGCATCCGTCGGCGCCCGATGCGGTCACTCATGCGGGCGGCCCAGAAGGTCACCACGAGGGTGAGGACCGCCCCGGTGGCCTTCCAGTTCAACACCGCCTCGCGGTCGACGCCTTCGGAGGCGGCGATGGAGACGCCCCAGACGGTGAGCAGTCCCTGGCAGCAGTAGAAGCTCACGGCGGCCACGAGACTGAGCACGACGGCGCGCGGGTGGTTGCGCAACACCTCCATCAGCGGTAGGCGCCGCTTGTCCCCGGCCTCGGCCAGTTGGGCGAACATCGGCGTCTCGGTGACCTTCAGGCGGATGACCATGCCGACGGCGATCAGTGCGGCGGAGAGCAGGAAGGGGATGCGCCAACCCCATTCCAGGAAGGCGTCTCCCGTCAGGGCGGAGGTGGCGGAGACGACCAGGGTGGCGAGGATGCCGCCGGCCGGGCCGCCGCCGTTGGCGAAGGCGGTCGCGAAGCCGCGCCGGCGCTGCGGTGCATGCTCCATGGCCATCAGCGCGGCCCCTCCCCATTCTCCGCCGACGGCGACGCCCTGGACCAGACGCAGCAGCACCAGGATGATCGGGGCGGCGATGCCGATCTGTGCGGTCGTGGGTAGCACGCCCATGAGCATGGTGGCCCCGCCCATCATCAGCATGGACAGCACCAGCATCTTCTTCCTGCCGATCCGGTCGCCGTAGTGGCCGAAGACGATGCCGCCCAGGGGGCGGGCGAAGTAACCCGCCGCGAGTGTGGCGAAAGAGGCGAACAGCGCGAAACTCGGCCCGAGGTCGGCGAAGAACACGTGGTTGAACACCAGGGACGCTGCCGTGGCGTAGAGGATGAAGTCGTAGTACTCGATGGCGCTGCCGATGAAGCTCGAGGACAGGATGCGACGCATGTCCTTGGTGTTCATCGATTCCTGCACCTGCGGGGCCTCCGGCGGCAGGTCGGACTGGATGGTGGGTGTGTTGTGCATGATGGTTCCTCGCTGGCGTTTGAGGGTCAGAGGGCGAGACGGTCGAGGGCGGGCTGCAGTTCGATCACGTCGAGGTCATCGGGGACGTGGAAGATCCCCTCGAAGTGCTGTCCGGCCTCACGCCACACCGAGTCCGGCGCGGTACCGGGGACGAGGTGGTGCAACGCCAGCTGGCGTGCCCCGGCCTGCTGGGCCACGCGTGCGGCGTCCGAGACGGAGGTGTGGGACTTGTAGTGGTGGTCGCGGGCCGCGCGCGAACCCGCGTCGGTCTTGCCGGCGTAGGTTGCCTCCACGAAGCCGGTGAAGTCTATGGCCTCGTGCAGCAGCAGGTCCGTGTCGCGGGCCAGGCGGACCATGTTCGGCGTGTAGGCCGTGTCGCCCGAGAAGGTCACCGACCCCTCTGCGGTGTCGAAGCGCAGTCCGAAGGCCGGGGCGACCGGGGGGTGTTCGACGAGGATCGCGGTGACGGTGACTAGGTCGTCGCGGTAGATCTCGAATGGCTCCATCCCCGGGGTGGGGTTGTCGTTGGGGTGGTAACCGATACCGGCCGGGATCTCGATGTCCCGGGCGTCGAACAAATCCAGGGGCGAGGGCCGCAGGGAGTCGATGATGCGGTCATTGAGGTCAGTCGCATGGGCGCGCATCAGCGTCTGGAACATCTCGCGGGTGCCGGGGGTGGGGCAGTCCGGGGCCAGCGGAACCGGCGGCACCGTGGCCCGCGGAGAGGCCGGGGGGAGTACCCCGCGGTTGCCCGGCCCGATGATCCGCACGGGGTCGTGTTCGCGGCCAATCAGCTCGAACAGGCCGAAGATGGCCAGGCTGGCCAGATCCACGGTGTGATCGGAGTGCAGGTGGGTGAGGAAGACCGCGCGCAGGTCGCTGATCTCCAGGCCGGCCTCGGACATCCGCCGCCCGACACCGTGACCGCAGTCGACCAGGTAGACCGCGTCGCCGACCACCACGGCCGTGGCGATACCGGTGCGTCGGCTCGCCTGCTCGGCGCGCCACCATCGCGGGCCACCGGCGGTTCCCAGGGTGACGATCCGCGGGCGAAGGCTGGGAGGGGCAGAGAGGCTCACGAGTGTTCTCCAGAAGTTTGATGGTGGATAACCGGGGTACCCACTAGTGTGATCCGGGTTACAGGATGTGAATAGTCAATAGATCAGATGCCATTGATTAGGAGAACTGATGCCTGAAGTCACACTGCGGCAGATGCGGTACTTCGTGGCCATCGTCGACCTGGGTTCAGTCACGGCGGCCGCGGCCGCCTGCCATGTCTCC